>NZ_KB944465.1:0-105983 GCF_000389805.1 Cupriavidus sp. GA3-3 | reverse complement strand
ACCAGCGTCGCGCCCTCTTCCACGCCCTTGGCGATATAGCCCTCCACCTTCGCCTTGTGCGCAGCGGTTACCAGCGGACCCATTTCGGCGTCGGACTCCATGCCGTTGCGGATCTTCAGCGAGCTCGCACGTTCGGCGAGGCGCGGCACGAGCTTGTCAGCGACATCGCCCACGGCCACGGCGACCGAGATCGCCATGCAGCGTTCGCCGGCAGAACCATACGCGGCACCGATCAGCGCATCGACCGCCTGGTCGAGATCGGCATCGGGCATCACCACCAGGTGGTTCTTGGCGCCGCCCAATGCCTGCACGCGCTTGCCGTGCCTGGTCCCTTCCGTGTAGATGTACTCGGCGATCGGCGTCGAGCCGACGAACGACAGCGCCTGCACATCCGGATGCGCAAGCAATGCATCGACGGCTTCCTTGTCGCCCTGCACGACATTGAACACGCCATCGGGCAAACCAGCCTGGCGCAGCAGGTCGGCAATCAGCAGGCTCGGCGACGGATCACGTTCCGACGGCTTCAGCACGAAGGTATTGCCGCACGCCAGCGCCACCGGGAACATCCACATCGGCACCATCACCGGGAAGTTGAACGGCGTGATGCCGGCCACCACGCCCAGCGGCTGGCGCAGGTTCCAGTTATCGATGCCGCCGCCGATGTTGTCGGTGAAATCGGTCTTGAGCAGGTTGGGGATGCCGCAGGCGAATTCCACCACCTCGATGCCGCGCGTGACTTCGCCCCTGGCGTCCGAGAACACCTTGCCGTGCTCGCGCGTGATCAGCGCGGCCAGGTCGTCGTGGTGCTGGTCGAGCAGTTCCTTGAACTTGAACAGGATGCGCGCGCGGCGCAGCGGCGGGGTGTCGGCCCAGGCGGGGAATGCCGCATGGGCGGCGGCAACGGCGTCGGCCACGTCCTGCGTGGTGCCGAGCGCCACGCGTGCTGCGACTTCGCCGGTGGCGGGGTTGAACACGTCCGCCAGGCGCTGGCCGCCGGCGCGGCGCACAGCGCCGCCGATGAAATGGTGGATCTCGGCCAGTTGCCGGTTTTCTGCGATGCTCACTTGGGATTTCCTTCGATAGCCGCGGCACGCAAGTCAGCGCGCCCCCGGCATGCAATCAGGGAGGCCGGACCCGCAGGTCCGGCGGCAATGCGATGCGGCGCGCGCCGCTTACTTGATGTCCTGCAGCGCCTTCTTCACCGTATCGAACAGTTCCCCGATCTGGGCTTCAGAGATGATCAGCGGCGGCGAGAACGCCAGGATGTCGCCGGTGTAGCGCACCAGCACGCCGAGTTCCAGGCACTTCAGGAAGGCCTCATACGCGCGCGCGCCGGGCTGGCCGGGACGCGGCTCCAGCTCGATGCCGGCGACCAGGCCATAGTTGCGGATGTCCTTCACGTGCGGCGCGCCGCGTACGCCGTGCACCGCGGCTTCGAACACCGGCGCCAGTTCGGCGGCGCGGCCGAACAGGTTTTCGCGCTGGTACAAGTCGAGGGTGGCAATGGCGGCAGCCGCGGCCAGCGGGTGGCCGGAGTAGGTGTAGCCATGCAGCAGCTCGATCGCGCCCGGCGCAGCCGAATTGACCACGGTGTCATGCACTTCGCGGCGCACGGCGACGGCGCCCATCGGCACCGCGGCGTTGTTGATCGCCTTGGCCATGGTGATCAGGTCCGGCGTGACCTTGAAGCGCTCGGCCGCGGTGGCGGCGCCGAGGCGGCCGAAGGCGGTGATGACCTCGTCGAAGATCAACAGGATGCCGTGCTTGCTGGTGATTTCACGCAGCTTTTCCAGGTAGCCGACCGGCGGCACCAGCACGCCGGCGGAGCCGGCCAGCGGCTCGACGATCACGGCGGCAACGTTGGACGGGTCGTGCAGCGCGAGGATGCGCTCCAGCTCATCGGCCAGGTGCGCGCCCCATTGCGGCTGGCCCTTGGAGAAGGCGGCCTCGGCGATATTCAGCGTGGCCGGCAGGTGGTCGGTGCCCGGCATCAGGTTGGCCGAGAACGCCTTGCGGTTGGGGCCGATGCCGCCCACAGCCATGCCGCCGAAGCCCACGCCGTGATAGCCGCGCTCGCGCCCGATAAAGCGCGTGCGCTGGCCTTCGCCGCGTGCACGATGGTAGGCCAGCGCGATCTTCAGCGCGGTGTCGACCGACTCCGAGCCAGAGTTGGTGAAGAAGATGCGGTCGAGCCCCTGCGGCATGATCGCGGCCACCTTGGTGGCGGCCTCGAACGACAGCGGATGGCCCATCTGGAACGGCGGCGCATAGTCCAGCGTGGCGGCCTGGCGCGCTACCGCCTCGGCGATTTCCGTGCGGCAGTGGCCGGCAGCCACGCACCACAGGCCGGCGCAACCGTCCAGGATCTGGCGGCCGTCGTGGGTGGTGTAGTACATGCCGCTGGCCGACGCCAGCAGGCGCGGCGCCGCCTTGTACTGGCGGTTGGCGGTGAAGGGCATCCACAGGGCATCGAGATCGGGAATCACGGTCTTGGCGGCGTCCATACGTCCTCCTAAGGGGGAATCGGGTCGGATTGGCTGGTGGCACGCTGACTGGCAGCGCGGCGGCAATGAGGGCCACTCTACCGGCGGCGTCTGGCCGACAAAATATACAGTCCGGACAAGATTGCCTTACCGTGCAGTTTGAACACGCCAAACCGTACAGGCAAGCGTCATCGGGGTGCCGCCAGCCCGCCGCTGTGCCACGACCGCTCTGGACCGCGGTACGCCGTCCCACGCTGCACTGCGGCAAATTTCGCTTTGCGGAAGACCACCGCATCCTGGCCTGCCTCCAGCCGCTAAACTGTACAGGTTCACGCCTGCCCGAGTGCCTGATGCTGACCCTGAACCTGACCCGCACCCGCCGCGACGGCGACACCCTGACCGAGCAGATCGTCGCCGGCATCGCCGCACTGGTCGAGCAGCGCGCGCTGCGCGCCGGCACCGCCCTGCCCTCGGTGCGCCGCTTTGCGCAGCACCACCATGTCAGCACCTTCACCGTGGCCGAGGCCTACGGCCGGCTGACGGCGCTGGGCTACCTGGCGGCGCGCCCGGGCTCGGGCTATACGGTTGCACATCGCCATGCCCCGGCTGGGCACGCGCGCGCGCCGCAATGGGAGGCGCCGGGACTGAACGCAGCGTGGCTGCTGTCGGATGTGTTCGCCGACCACTCGGTGCCGATCAAAGCCGGCGCCGGCTGGCTGCCCGGCGACTGGCTCAACGAGGAAGGGCTGCACCAGGCCATGCGCGCCTCGGCGCGGGTGCCGGCGGCGCAGCTGTCGGGCTACGGCCATCCGTATGGCTTTGCTCCGCTGCGCGAGCATATCGCCGCCGGCCTGGGCCAGTACGGCATCCCGCTGCAGGCGCAGCAGGTAGTACTGACGCAGGGCGCCACGCAGGCGCTGGACCTGGTGGTGCGCACACTGCTGCGTGCCGGCGACAGGGTGCTGGTGGAATCGCCCTGCTACTGCAACCTCTTGCAGATCCTGCGGCTGGCGGGGCTGCGCGTGGTGGGCGTGCCGCGCTCGGCGGCGGGGCTGGATACCGACGCGCTGGACGATGCCATCCGCGCCCATGCCCCGCGCGCGCTCTTTATCAATACCGTGCTGCAGAACCCGACCGGCGCCAGCCTGAGCAGCATGAACGCCTTCCGCGTGCTGCAGCTGGCCGAGCAGCACCGGCTGCTGGTGGTCGAGGACGATATCTACCGCGAGCTGGCGCCGGCCGGCTCGCCGATGCTGGCGGCCATGGACGGGCTGTCGCAGGTGGTCTACATCAATGGTTTTTCCAAGACCATCACGCCGTCGCTGCGTGTCGGCTATCTGGCCGCCAGCCCCGACCTGGCCAAGGCCTTCGCGCGCACCAAGATGGCGGTCGGCCTGACCTCATCGGAAGTCACCGAGCGGCTGGTCTACTCGGTGCTGACCAGCGGCCACTACGGCCGCCATGTGGCGGCGCTGGCCGAGCGGCTGCGTGCGCAGCAGGATCGCGTGACGGAAAAGATGGAAGCCCACGGGCTGGAAGTGCTGCTGCGCCCCGAGGGCGGGATGTTCGCCTGGGCGCGCCTGACCGAGGCGGCGCAGGCGCGGCTGCAGGCCAGCCGCCGCGGCGGGCCGCTGCACGGCAACCGCCTCGCCACGCTGGCGCTGGAGCATGGCATCTGGCTCGCGCCAGGGTCGTATTTCGAGCCGGACGAGACCGATTCGCCATGGATCCGCTTCAACGTGGCCACCGGCGATGCGCCACAGCTGTGGCAGTTCTTCGACCGCCTGGCGCAGGCGCCGCGCGCGGCGTAGCACCCGGGCAGCATGGAGCGGTCAGCTCCAGAGGCGCTCGACGAGCCAGCCCGCGGTGGCGCAGAGTCCCAGCCAGGCGGTCAGGCAGATAGCGATAAAGCGATAACTCATCTTGGAATGGACAACAAAGTCGTGGAGGCAGTGTGAATTTTTCGCTAAATCATACATCCATTCATGAATGTATGTAAGGACAGCATGGATTCCCGGCTGGCAGCCAGGGTCTATTTGTACCGCAGGGAGCACACAAAGTACGCGCCAGCTGTCCCTGCAGCCGTCAGGGACGCGGCCGCCGAAGCGCCGGGGCTCTGCTACCCTTGTGCCTGCATTGCCCCACACGGGGTGACGATTTCAGCTCTCAGCGCAGCAAAACCAGACCATGCATAGCCACGACCTGTCCGCCTGGACCCACAGCCACGCCTTCGACGCCGGCAACCGCGCCGCCGAACGCGGCACACGCCTGGTGATGGCGATCACCGCCGCCACTATGGTGGTAGAGATCGCTGCCGGCCTTTGGTTCAACTCGATGGCGCTGCTGGCCGATGGCTGGCACATGAGCTCGCACGCGCTGGCCATCGGCCTGTCGGCCTTCGCTTACGCCGCCGCGCGCCGCTACGCCGGCGACCGGCGCTTTGCCTTCGGCACGTGGAAGATCGAGGTGCTGGCCGGCTTTGCCAGCGCGGTGTTCCTGCTTGGCATCGCGGCGCTGATGGCGGCCGGCTCGGTCGAGCGGCTGCTCAGCCCGCAGGACATCCACTACCGCGAGGCCATGGCCGTGACCGCGCTCGGCCTGCTGGTCAACCTGGGCTGCGCGCTGATCCTGGGCGGCCATGCGCACGGACACGACCACGGGCACGACCATGGCCACCATCACCACGGCCACGACCATGATCACGGCCACAGCCACCACCACGACATCAACCTGCGCGCCGCCTACATGCATGTGCTGGCCGACGCCGCGACCTCGGTGCTGGCGCTGGTCGCGCTGGCCGGCGGCTGGTGGCTGGGCTGGGCGTGGCTGGATCCGGTGATGGGTCTGGTGGGCGCCGCGCTGGTCGGCAGGTGGGCCGTCTGCCTCCTGCGCCAGAGCGGCGCCGTGCTGCTGGACCGCGAGATGGACCACCCGGTGGTGGAAGAAGTGCGCGAGGTGCTGGCGGGCCTGGACCCTGCCGACGCCAACGGCGAGAAGCGCACCAGTGTGACCGACCTGCATGTCTGGCGCGTGGGTCGGCAGCAGTTTGCCTGCATCGCCTGCCTGGTCACGCACGATCCGGCGCTGACCCCGCAGCGCGTGCGCGAGGCGCTATCCGTGCATGAGGAACTGGTGCACGTGACGGTGGAGATCAGCCGCTGCGAGGGCGCGCACTGAGGCGTGCCAGCGGTGCTTGCGGGTTCAGTCCAACTCGCACCACATGCATAGCGGCGGCGTATCGGTATGGCGGTGGAATTCGCTCGATGACATGACCTCGGCCGGCAGCTTCGCGGCCGGCACCAGCGTAAAACCGTAACGCGAGAAATAGCTCGGGCAGCTTGAGGCCAGCAGCACCGCGCGCCGCGCGCCGTTGGCGCGTGCGCGCATCAGCGCGGCGCGCACCACATGCGTGGCCACGCCCTGGTCGCGGTGTTCCGGCAATACGGCAACGCTGCGGATCACCACGGTCTCGCCGAAACGCTCGCCGGCAGCGCAAGCAATGATCTGCGATCCAAGGATGGCGACGTGGAAGTGCTCGAGCAAGCGGGCCACATCGTCCACGGGCAGGCCGCAGCGTTCCAGCACGCTGCCCACGGCTGGCGCGTCCGAGGGCATGGCCGCCCGGATCCGCAAGTCCTTGATCATCTGGAGCCTCTCTTTCTCACATCACCTCGCGACGGGGACACCATGGAAGCCCGGACATGGTTGTGCCGCCATCCGGCGGCACGGGTTGCACGCAGGCCATGTGGCCTGGCAGGCAACATTACCCGATTCAGTGGCGTTGTTCTATTGGGGAAGTAACGGAACAGAGGTGTCCGAAATGGCCCTCGCGATCACGGCAACTACGCGCACCACGACATGGCTGCCGTGCATGAAAGGTCCCTGTGACACGCGTATGAAAATGGGGGAAATTGCGCGGGCGCACGCAAGACTGCCCGGCAACTTGTGCCGGGCAAAGAAAACTGGAGGCGGGGATACGGAATCGAACCGTCGTATACGGCTTTGCAGGCCGTTGCATCACCACTCTGCCACCCCGCCGCTGACGCCGCGTCTGTGCGACGCTACGTGCTGCGGGCCGCAGTGTAGCGGGAAATGGAAATCTTTGCAGGAGACGGCAAGGCTAGCCGATGCCGCCCATCGCGGACTGGATGTAGTTCTGCAACCCGACCTTGTTCACCAGTTCCAGCTGCGCCTCGAGCCAGTCGATATGTTCCTCGGTGTCGGCAAGGATATCGACCACGATCTCGCGCGAAACATAATCGCCGACTGACTCGAAGAACTTGATCGCTTCCTTGCAGCTGGCCTGCGACACCTGTTCGAGCTTCAGGTCGCAGCCGAGCATCTCCTCGGTGTTCTCGCCGAGCAGCAGCTTGTCCAGGTCCTGCAGGTTGGGCAGGCCATCGAGCAGCAGGATGCGCTCGATCAGCTTGTCCGCGTGCTTCATTTCCTCGATCGATTCCTCGTACTCGTGCTTGCCCAGCGCACCGAGCCCCCAATGCCGGTACATGCGGGCATGCAGGAAATACTGGTTGATCGCAGTCAACTCATGGCGTAGCTGGCCATTGAGCAACTGGATCACCTTTTTGTCGCTTTTCATGACTGCCCCCAACGCCCCCTCAAAACCGATGGACCCACTCTCATTTTCGTAATCACGAAAACCCCGCAGTGATTATCCCGCCGCGAACTTCATGGTAGTCCGGCAAGAGCGGACATCAAGCAGATTCGGCCTCGCCGCCGCATTTTCGCCGGGTTTTCACGCGCCATTGCGGATGCGAATACCAATGGTTTCCATTCGGTTTTCAAAAGCGCTTCGCTCGGCATCGTGCAAATAGAAGAGCGGGCGCACACGGCAATTGCCGCGCCGCCCGCCATCGGGAGCCACCCGTGAAAATCAGTCGAGCTTCGCGCCCGAATCCGCCACCAGCGTCTTCAGCACCGGCCAGTCGCGCGCATACAGCGCCTGCGCCTCGGCCGGCGAGCTGCCCACCGTGCGCAGCCCCAGCGCGACCAGTCGCTCCTGCATGTCGGGCGCCTGCAGGATGGCGCGCACTTCGCCTTCAAGCCTGGCGAGAATCGGCGCGGGCACGCCCACCGGCGCCACCAGGCCGATCCAGCCGACGGTCTTGAAGGCGCTGTCCTGCATGCCGGACTCAGCGAAGGTGGGCATGTCAGGCAGCGCGCTGCTGCGCTGCGTGCCGGTCACCGCCAGCGCCTTGAGCTTGCCGCTCTGGATATAGGGCTTGGCGGTCAGGATGCTGGCAAAGCCGAACTGCACCTGCCCGCCCAGCAGGTCCTGCATCATCGGCGCCTCGCCCTTGTAGGGCACGTGCGCGGCCTGGCCATGCACCAGCTTGCTGTAGTAGGCGCCGCTCAGGTGCGACAGCGAACCCACGCCCCACGAGGCATAGCTGAGCTTGCCCGGCCGGCTGCGCGCGTAATCGCCCAGCTCGCGCACGGTGCGCGCCGGCACCGACGGATGGGCCACCAGCACCAGCTGCGCATCGGCCAGCACGCTGATCATGGTCAGGTCCTTGCGCGGGTCGTAGGGCAGTTTCTGGTACAGGAACTGGTTGGTCAGCACCGACTGCGTCAGGGTCATCAACAACGTGTAGCCATCCGGCGCGGCCTTGGCCACGGCGTCGGTGCCGATGATGCCCGAGGCGCCCGCCTTGTTGTCCACCACCACGGGCTGGCCCAGGCGCTTGCTGAGCTTTTCGCCCATGGCACGGGCGATGGTGTCAGTGCCGCCGCCGGCCACATAAGGCACCACGATGCGGATCGGTTTGGCGGGATAGGTCTGTGCCGCGGCGGGCAGGGCCAGGCTGAGCGAAAGCCCGCCAATCAGCCCACCAGCGGCCAGCGCGAGCGATGCGCGTCGGTTCATGTCGTCTCCAGGTCGTCTTTATGGTTTTGGAGGACAACGTTAGCTGGCTTGAGAAATTACGTCCAATGCAATATTTTTCAGTTTTTGATGCAAGAATGATTAATTCATGGGTCTAAGGCAGCTGCATCACTTCGTCACGCTGGTCGAGCAAGGCAGTTTTGCCCGAGCCGCCGGCGCCCTGCACCTGTCGCAGCCGGCGCTCACCCGCAGCATCCAGGCGCTGGAAGCGGACCTGGGGCCGCTGATCGACCGCAGCTACGGCAAGGTGCGGCCAACCGCGGCGGGCATGCTGGCGCTCGAACGCGCGCGCCGCATGCTGCGCGAACAGCGCGAGTTGCGGCGCGACCTGCAACTGCTGGAGGAAGTAGAGATCGGCACGATCCGCGCGGGCTTCGGGCCGTTCGCGGCATCGTTCCTGCTCGATCCCGTGCTCGAGACGCTGGTGCGGCGCTACCCGCATCTGCGCATCGACCTGGAGACCGCGGACACGCCGGCCATGCGGCGTTCGCTCGAAGCGGAACGCCTCGATGTCTTTGTAGGCGAAAGCCGCAGCCTGGCGGAACTGGGACACCTGCAGATTGACCGGCTGCCGGCACTGGAAACGGCATTCTTCGTGCGCAGCGGGCACCCGCTGGCGCGGCAGCGCGAAGTCACCCTGGCCGAGCTGCGCGCCTATCCGGTGGCAGGGACGCGGCTGCCGGCGCATATCCTGCGCTTCTTCCGGCAGGCACTGCATCAAGCCAGCGGTGGCAGCGGCCCGGTTTCCGAGGACGCGCCCGGGCTGATGACCGTCACCTGCAACGACATGCACGCGCTGCGCTCGCTGCTGCTGGCCGTCGATGCCGTGGCGCTGGTACCCGTGGCGATGATGGCCGAGGCCTGCGCGCAAGGCTTGGCCGTGGCCCTGCCGATGCACCCGCCAACCGAGCTGAGGGCGCAGTATGGGATCGTGTCGCTGGCCGGGCGCTCACCGTCGCCGGCCATGCGCGTCTTCGCGGCGCTGGTGCATGAAGCAGTGGCGCAAGCCGGCGGCGGTGCCGCGCTGTAGGCCCAGGTCATGGCCCGGGAGTTGGGGATTCAGCCAGCAGCGACCGCGGGCTGCACAGCTTCGACACGCGACGGCAGGTGCGCGGCCAGCCGGCGGCGCGAGCGCTCAGGGTTGACCACGTACAGCCCGGCCAGCGCCACCAGCACGCCGGCCAGCGACGACACCGATGCGTCGATGGCGAGGATCGCACCGCGCTATTCGCGTGGCCTGCGCACCACGCTGCTGCTGGAAGCCGGCCGCCGGCTGCTGCGCGAGCGCACGCTGGAACAGGTCTCGATCCAGGAAATCTGCGCGCAGGCCGGCGTCACGACCGGCGCGTTCTACAGCCGCTTCGAAGGCAAGGATAGCTATTTCAGGGCGCTGCAAGCCCTGGTGCTGGCCACGCTGCGCAAGGGCATGGCCGAGCCGCTTGCGCAACTCCACCCGGCGGGCGCCTCGCCGGAACTGGAACTGCGCATCCGCTTTGCGCACCAGGCGCTGGCCGGCACGCTGCTGTACGCGCTGATCAACCGCGACAGCACCTTTGCGCTGTCGGACCGGCGGCTGGATATGGAGATGGCACGGGCGTTCCTGCTGTACGTGGCATAGCCACGCGCCGCCAATGCCAAGAGGCCCCGCGGGGCCTCTTGGTTCTTCCAGCAAGCGCAGCGGGGCTGCCCGCGCCTTACTCCACCGTCACTGACTTCGCCAGGTTACGCGGCTTGTCCACGTCGGTGCCACGCGCGCAGGCCGTGTGGTAGGCCAGCAGCTGCAGCGGCACCACGTGCAGGATCGGCGAGAGATCGCCGTAGTGCTCGGGCAGGCGGATCACCTGGATGCCGTCGGACGACTGGATCTGGGTGTCGCTGTCGGCAAACACGTACAGGCGGCCACCGCGGGCGCGCACTTCCTGGATGTTGGACTTGAGTTTTTCCAGCAGTGCGTCGTTGGGGGCGACGGTGACCACCGGCATGGCTTCGGTGACCAGTGCCAGCGGGCCGTGCTTGAGCTCGCCCGCCGGGTAGGCCTCGGCATGGATATAGGAGATTTCCTTGAGCTTGAGCGCGCCTTCCAGGGCGATCGGGTAATGCAGTCCGCGGCCGAGGAACAATGCGTTCTCGCGGCGCGCGAAGTCTTCCGACCAGGCGATGATCTGCGGCTCCAGCGCCAGCACGCCATGCAGCGCGGCGGGCAGGTGGCGCAGGTTGGTCAGGGCCTTGGCCTCGGCGTCTTCGGTCAGCAGGCCGCGCACCTTGGCCAGCGCCAGCGTCAGCATGTAGAGCGCGGCCAGCTGCGTGGTGAAGGCCTTGGTCGAGGCCACGCCGATCTCGGTGCCGGCGCGCGTCAGGAAGCGCAGCTCGGTCTCGCGCACCATGGCGCTGGTGGCCACGTTGCAGACCGCCAGCGTGTGCACGTGGCCAAGCGCGCGCGCATGGCGCAGCGCGGCCATGGTGTCGGCGGTCTCGCCGGACTGCGAGATCACCACCACCAGCGCGCGCGGATTGGGCACGGTCTCGCGGTAGCGGTATTCGCTGGCGACCTCGACCTGGGTCGGGATCCTGGCAATGCTCTCCAGCCAGTATTTGGCGGTGCAGCCGGAGTAGTAGCTGGTGCCGCAGGCCAGGATCAGCACGCTGTCGATGCCGGCAAAGACCTCGGCGGCGCCGCTGCCGAACAGCTCCGGCGAAATGCTTTCAATGCCTTCCAGCGTGTCGCCCAGCGCGCGCGGCTGCTCGAAGATCTCCTTCTGCATGAAGTGGCGGTACGGGCCCAGCTCCACCGACGCGGCGTGCGCTTCGACCACGCGCGCCTCGCGCTCGACCGGATGGTCGTCGACGTCGTGGATGGTCACGCCGTCCAGCGTGAGCTCGACCACATCGCCCTCTTCCAGGTAGATGATGCGGTTGGCGGTGCCGGCCACAGCCAGCGCGTCGGAGGCCAGGAAGGCCTCGTTCTCGCCCAGCGCCACCACCAGCGGCGAACCGGCGCGCGCGCCGACCACGCGGCCGGGCTGGTCCTTGGCGAACACGGCGATGGCGTAGGCGCCGTGCAGGCGCTTGGTCACCGCGCGCACCGAGGCGAACAGGTCGCCGCGCGTGGCACTGCTGGGGTAGGTGTAGGCCTGGTGGATCAGGTGGGCAACCACCTCGGTATCGGTCTGCGATTCAAAGCCGTAGCCGACCGCGCGCAGTTCTTCGCGCAATGGCTCGTAGTTCTCGATGATGCCGTTGTGCACCAGCGCGATGGTCTCGCCCGACAGGTGCGGGTGCGCGTTGACGGTATCGGGCTTGCCATGCGTGGCCCAGCGCGTATGCGCCACGCCGGTGAAGCCGGACAGGCCGGAAGCCTGCGTCTGCGCGTCCAGGTCGGCCACGCGCGACACGGTGCGCGCACGCTCGACCGCATCGTCGCGCACGACGGCGACGCCGCACGAGTCATAGCCGCGATACTCCAGGCGGCGCAGCCCTTCGATCAGGACCGGAACGATATTGCGCGTGGAAACCGCGCCGACGATGCCACACATGCTGAACCCCCGTTTGCTGGCGCCTGCCCGTAGACCTCAGGCGCCGGTATGAATCCTGTGGCGCCGCCTCGCCGAGGCGGCGCGTGCCCTGGCCGCCCGCGGGCGGCCCTCTGACGCTTACTTCTTCGGCTGCTTGACCGGCCGCTGCCAGGCGTCGATGGTCAGCTGCTTGGCCCGCGACAGCGTCAGCTTGTCGGCGGGCGCCTCCTTGGTCAGCGTGGTGCCGGCGCCCAGCGTGGCGCCGCGGCGCACCGTCACCGGGGCCACCAGCTGGGTGTCGGAGCCGATAAAGACATCGTCCTCGATCACCGTGCGGTGCTTGTTCACGCCGTCATAGTTGCAGGTGATGGTACCCGCGCCAATATTGACGCGCGACCCCACCGTGGCATCGCCCACATAAGCCAGGTGGTTGGCCTTGCTGTGCGCGGCCACCTGGGCATTCTTGACCTCGACAAAGTTGCCGATATGCACGTCCTCGCCCAGCTCGGTGCCGGGGCGCAGCCGCGCGTACGGCCCGATGCGCCCGGCGGGGCCAACCCTGGCCTCGTCGATATGGCAGAACGGGTGCACCTGGGCGCCGGCGCCGACGGCGCTGTTGCGGATCACGCAATGGGCGCCGATGCGCACACCGTCTTCCAGGTGCACGCGCCCTTCGAATACGCAGCCGACGTCGATGGTGACGTCGCGCCCGCAGCTCAGTTCGCCGCGCACGTCGATGCGGGCCGGATCCAGCAGCGTCACGCCGGCTTCCAGCAGCCGCCGGGCCTGGTTGCCCTGGTGGATGCGCTCGACCTCGGCCAGCTGCAGCTTGCTGTTGACGCCGAGTGTCTCCCAGATCGCCGCCGGCTGGGCCGAGACGGTTTCCACGCCATCGGCCACGGCGCGCTCGACCGTGTCGGTCAGGTAGTACTCGCCCTGGGCATTGTCGTTGCGCAGCGTCGACAGCCACTTGCGCAGGTGGCCGGTGGGGCACACGATAATGCCGGTGTTGATCTCGCGGATTGCCTTCTCGGCCTCGCTGGCGTCCTTCTGCTCGACAATGCGGACGATGCTGCCCGCGGCATCGCGCACGATGCGGCCATAGCCGGTCGGGTCAGGCATTTCCACGGTCAGCACGCCAAAGCGCTGGGTGCCGGCTTCGGCCACGAGTGCCTGGAGCGTGGCAGCGCTGGTGAGCGGCACGTCACCATACAGAACCAACGTGGGCTGGCTGTCGTCCAACAAGGGAAGTGCCTGCATCACCGCATGGCCCGTGCCCAGCTGCTGGGGCTGTTCGGCAAAGGCGACATCGTCGGCGGCAACGGCCTCGCGCACGTGCCCGGCACCGTGGCCGACCACGACCACCAGCCGCGACGGCGACAGCGCACGTGCGGTGTCCAGGACATGCGCGAGCATGGGCCGCCCGGCTACCGGGTGCAGTACCTTGGGCAAATCGGAATACATCCGCTTGCCCATGCCCGCGGCGAGAATGACGATATTCACAAGGAGACCCCTAAGTGAGTGTGTCCGAAAATATTCTTGAAAACGCCAGCCGGGTGTTTGGCGGACTGCGCCGCCAGGCTTGGCGAAAACCTGCAGCCAGGCCTGCGCATAATCCCGCAAACCCTTGCCAGGACTTGGCTGGCAGTCATCTGGGTGGCCCGGTTGCGATGCGCGCCGATTTTAACATGGCGGTTTCTGCGCATCAGACCGTCGTTTCCGAATTTCACAATTGCTGGGCCCGGCGGATTTTCGCGATTCTGGGCGCGGCGGCCTTGTGCGCCTGCAGCGCCATGAAGCTGGGATACCAGCAGGGTGACCACCTGGCCTACTGGTGGATCGACAACTACGTCGATGTCAGCACGGCCCAGGAACCGCTCACGCGCGAGGCCATTGCACGCTTTTTTGCCTGGCATCGCAAGGCGCAGTTGCCGGAAATCGCCACCTTGCTGCAGCAGGCCAAGGCCGACGTGCGCCAACCGGTGACCCCGGCCACGGTCGAGCACTTCCAGGATGCCTCGCAGCAACTGGCGCGCAAGTCGTTCGAACAGGCGATGCCCGACCTCGCCGACCTGTTGCTGACGCTGACGCCTGAGCAGATCGGCCGCATGGAAAAGAAATTTGCCGAGGGCAATGCCAAGTACCGCAAGAAATTCCTGAATCCAGACCCTGCCGAGCGCGAGGAAGCGCGCTATGACAAGGTGATGGACTACGCGAGGCTGGTCTACGGCAACTTCTCCAGCGATCAGGAAAAGGCCATCCGCGCCAGGATGGGCCCGGTGGTGCAGAATGCCGAGGCGCGCTACGCCGAGCGCGTCGCCCGGCAGCAGGAATGGCTCAGGATGGTGCGCTACGTGCAGGCCACGCAGCCGCCCAAGGCGCAGGTGATAGACGTGCTGCGCCGCTTCCGCGAATACTGGCAGAACCCGCCAGCCAAGCATGCCGCCAGCCACGAGGCCAGCATCAATGCGGGCATCGCGCTGACCGTGGCCATCGCCAACATGACCACGCCGCAGCAGAAAGCGCATGCGCAAGACCGGTTCCAGAAATGGATCGACGACACGCATGCGCTGATACGCGAGAAGGCAAACGCCCCGGTGCAGTCGGCGGCGACAAACTGAAGCCCTGCCCAAAACGAAGCACGCCCGCGCAAGCGGGCGTTTTTCCATGCGGCGGGCGCTGGCGCTACTGCGTGCCGGCCTGCTCCGCCGCCGGTGCCGCAGCAGCCGCGGGCGGGCGCTCGAAGCGCACGAACTCCATCCGGTTCTCTTCCACGTTGCCGGCAAACATCAGCGGCTGCTGCTGGAAGGTGGTTTCGCCGAACAGTGACGCCTCATCCACCTTGGCCAGGCCGGTGGCCAGCCCGGTGAACGGGAACAGGTCGATATCGGCCAGGTGCGACGGCACCACGTTGCGCAGCGCCGAGAAGATATTGTCGATACGGCCCGGGTTCTGGCGCTCCCAGTCCTGCAGCATCTCGCTGACCTTCTTGCGCTGCAGGTTTTCCTGCGAGCCGCACAGGTTGCACGGGATGATCGGGAATTCCATGGCGCGCGCGTACGACGCGATGTCCTTCTCCGAGCAATACGCCAGCGGGCGGATCACGATGTGCTGGCCGTCGTCGGTCGACAGCTTGGGCGGCATCGCCTTCATCTTGCCGCCGAAGAACATGTTCAGGAAGAAGGTCTGGACGATGTCGTCGCGGTGGTGGCCCAGCGCGATCTTGTTGGCGCCCAGCTCCTTGGCGGTGCGGTAGATCACGCCGCGGCGCAGGCGCGAGCACAGCGAGCAGGTGGTCTTGCCCTCGGGCACCTTCTCCTTGACGATCGAGTAGGTATCCGCCTCGACGATCACATATTCCACGCCGACCGACTTCAGGTACTCCGGCAGGATGTGTTCCGGGAAGCCGGGCTGCTTCTGGTCCAGGTTCATCGCGATCAGCTTGAACTTGATCGGCGCGCGCTTCTGCAGCGCCATCAGGACCGACAGCATGGTGTACGAGTCCTTGCCGCCACTCATGCAGACCAGCACGGTGTCGCCGTCCTCGATCATGCCGAAGTCGCCGATGGCCTTGCCGGTTTGCGATTGCAGCCTCGTCTCGAGGCGGTAGAAGTTGTTAGAGTGGCTCATGGAGCATCCTGTTGCGTGGCGCCCGCCGGATGGAATGGCCGGCGCGGCGCGAAGGGGCAACATTTTACTTTAGGCGCCCGCACGGTGCTGGCGCCAGTGGAACCGCGACTCAGGCCTGCTTGATATGGAAGACCTCGACGCCGACCGAATCGCAGTCCGGGTACACGTCGGGCTTCTCGGTCGAGACACGCACCGCGCGCACCTTGGGATGCTTCAGCATGGCGCGCGCGACGTCGTCGCACAAGGTTTCCTGCAGGTGCACGTGGCCCTGCGCCATGCGCTCGGCCACGGTGTTGCGCATGAAGTCGTAGTCGACCACTTCGTCGAGCTTGTCGGCCTGCGGGGTGCTCTGCGCCAGCGGCACGAACAGGTCGATATTGATCAGCACCCGCTGTTCGCCCTTCTTCTCGAATTCGTGCACGCCGATATTGATCTGCACTTCGTAGTTGCGCAGGAACATGCGTCGGCAGTCTTGCAGGCTGGGGTGGGAAAGGGCGGCGAGCATGGTCATGAGCGGGCTGCTGAGGGGGAAAAGGAAGCCGCGCCCGGCGGGCGCGGCACATCAGGCACTACGGTATTCGGTTGCTGGCTTCCAGCTTACTCGGTCAGGAACATCACGTCGCGCGCCAGCGGCATCAGGTGCTGGCCGCCGTCCACATACAGCGTGGTGCCGGTCACGGCGCGCGCCTGCGCCAGGTAGGCCACCGCCTGGGCGATGTCCTCGGGCGTGGATGACTGGCCCAGCGGCGTCACCCGGTGCGCGCGGCGGAAGCTCTGCTCGGACTGCTCGCCCGACACCAGCGTGATACCCGGGGCCACGCCCACCACGCGCAGGCGCGGCGCCAGCGCCTGGGCCAGCTGCACCGTGGCGGTCTGCAGCGCGGCCTTGGACAGCGTGTAGGACAGGAAGTCCGGATTCAGGTTATCCAGCTTCTGGTCCAGCAGGTTGATCACCACCCCGCGCGGTTCGGCGGCCTTGTCCTTGCCGGCGGCGGCGCCCAGCGCCTTGTGCAGTTCCCGCGCCAGCAGCAGCGGCGCGGCGACGTTGGTGCGCATATGCGTATCCAGCGACGCATATGAGAAGCTGGTCGCCACGTCGTACTGGAACAGCGAAGCGTTGTTGACCAGGCAAGCGGGCACGCCCAGCACGGCGGTGCAGTCGGCCACCAGGCGGCCGGTGGCGGCCTCGTCGGCCAGGTCGGCGCGCAGCACCGCGGCACGGCGGCCCAGCGCGCGGATCTGCGTGGCCAGGGCCTCGGCCTCGTCCACCGAGCGATGGCAGTGCACGGCCACGTCCCAGCCCTGCGCCGCCAGTTCAAGCGCGATGGCGCGGCCCAGGCGGCGCGCGCCGCCGGTCACCAGCGCCACGCCGCGGGCGGTGGCGCGCTGGCTACCAGTCTGGCTATGGGTCTGGTCAGCGGTCTGGCTGGCAGGAGTCTTGGATGCGGGCATTGCTACAATCGCAGGATGCAGAAAGCCGCTAGTTTACCCCTTCCCCCCGCCGACGCGCAGGCCGCGTCCGATACCCTTACGGCCCGCATTGGCGAATCCATCGATGCGGCCGGCGGCTGGATCGGCTTTGACCGCTATATGGCGCTGGCACTGTACGCGCCCGGCCTGGGCTATTACAGCGGCGGTTCGGCCAAGTTCGGGCGCGATGCCCGCGACGGCAGCGACTTCATCACCGCCCCGGAACTGAGCCCCTTCTTCGCGCGCACGCTGGCGCGCCAGTTCGCGCCGCTGATGGCACAGGGATTGCCGCGCATGCTGGAATTCGGCGCCGGCACCGGCCGGCTGGCGGCGGACCTGCTGCTGGGGCTGGAGCAGGAAGGCCAGTTGCCGGACACGTACGCCATCGTCGAGCTGTCGGGCGAACTGCGTGCGCGCCAGCAGGCCACGCTGGCGCAGCGCGCGCCGCACCTGGCGGACCGCGTCACCTGGCTCGATACGCTGCCGGCCAGCTTTGAAGGCGTGATCGTCGGCAATGAAGTGCTGGATGCGATGCCGGTGCAGCTCTACGCACGCAGCGGCGGCCGCTGGCATGAGCGCGGCGTAGTGCACAGCGTAGCGCGCAGCGACGATGCCGCCCCCGCCTTCCGCTTCGAGGACCGCCCGCTGGCCGATGCCGACATGCCCGAGGCACTGCGCGCCATCCCCGGCGACCACGACCTCGTCACCGAGACCCATGCCGAGGCCGAGGGCTTTATCCGCGCGGTCGGCGCCATGCTGGCGCGCGGCGCGGCCTTCTTTATCGACTACGGCTTCCCGGCGGGCGAGTACTACCACCCGCAGCGCGCCGGCGGCACGCTGATGTGCCACTACCGCCATCATGCGCACCCGGACCCGTTCCTGTACCCGGGCCTGCAGGACATCACCGCGCACGTGAATTTCAGCGGCATTGCGCTCGCCGCGGTGGATGCGGGACTGACCGTGGCGGGCTTTGCCTCGCAGGCGCGCTTCCTGATGAATGCAGGCATCACCGAGCTGCTGATGGCGCTGGACCCGTCCGACGCCCGCGCCTTCCTGCCGCAGGCCAATGCGGTGCAGAAGCTGTTGTCGGAAGCCGAGATGGGCGAGCTGTTCAAGGTGATCGCGCTCACGCGCGGCCTGGACGACAGCGAACCGATGGACGGCTTTACCCGCGGCGACCGCTGCCATACCTTGTAACGGCACCGGAGCCGCCATGCTGCGCTGGACCCTGACCATTTTCCTGAGCGTGATCATCCTGTCCGCGGCGCTGCCATGGCTGCAGAGGATCGGACTGGGACGGCTGCCCGGCGACGTGCGCTTCCGCGTTTTCGGGCGCGAATTCGTGCTTCCGTTTGCGTCGACGATCCTGATTTCGCTGATGGCGCTGGCGATCGGCAAGCTGCTGTAGTTTTCGGAATCCCTTCGACGGCAGCGGCAATTCGGCAAGAGTGCCGAATTCGCGGTGTGCGGCTCGCAATGGGACCGCACGCTGAGCTACAAGGTCCGCTGGTTCGGCACGGCCGACCAGTATGCGCAGCGCTTCGAGAAGGAGTACCGCTACGAGGCGCCATACCAGGCAGCCGGGTCCACCGCCGCGGTGCTGGCCTTCGCCGACGCCTTCGAGCGTGCCGGCTCGTTCGATACGGAGAAGGTCGGCTATGTCCTGGTGGCCGGCCAGCTGGCCATGGCCGGAACGGGTAGCGAACTGGGCCGGGACCCGGAGGTCGGCAGGTTGTTTCTTGGCGCCTGAACCACTGCTGCGGCGCGGTGACGCCTTACAAGGAGATCCAAATGTTCAAGCATCTGCTCGTAGCGGTCGACGGCTCGGACCTGTCCGATACGGCCTACCGCAAAGCCATCGCGCTGGCCAGCTCGATACAGGCCCGCCTTACCGCGATCCAGGTCGTTGCGCACTATGACGTGATGCGCCTGCAGACCGCCATGCTCCAGGAAACCCGGCAACGCTTCATGCAGGAAGCCTACCGGCAGGCCGAGGCCTACCTGGCGACGATCGTGCAGGAGGCTGCCGCGGCCGGCGTGCCCTGCGAAATCGCCTGCCCCACCGGCGACCACATCTTCCAGGCCATCGTCGATGAGGCCGAGGCAAGGAAGTGCGACCTGATCGTGATGGCCTCGCACGGGCGGCGCGGGATGCAGGCGCTGGTGATCGGCAGCGAGACGCAGAAGGTGCTCACGCACACGAAGATCCCGGTGCTGGTCTACCGCTAGTGTCCTGTTCCGCAAATACCTTGCCATGAAATCGCCCAGTTGGCCGCCGTGCGTCGTTGCTCGTCGTTGCCATAGCTACGGCTATGGCGCCTCCTCGCGCCTAGCCTGACAGCCAACTGGACAATTTCACTTTGGCAAGTTATCTGCGGAACAGGACCTAGCGCGCCGGTGCGCCCGGTGCGCTGCGCTCAACCGCCGATGCGCGCCGCCACCGCCGCCACGCGCGCCGCTTGGACACGGTCGCGGATCTGGCCGACGTCATCGCCGCAGGCACGCGCGATAGCGCCGGCGTCGACCGCCGCCGCCGCCTCCAGCGCCGCCAGCAGGCGCGCCGCCTGTGGGTAGGCGCTCGACTCGAAGCCCTTGCGCCCGCGCAGGTCGGCCTCGCAGGCCTGCAGCGCCTCGGCGAAGCGTGCCGGCTTGCGCAGCGCATCGCAGCGCTCGAGCAGGCGCATCACCGCCGCGGCGCTGAACTCTTGCGAACGGTGGATATTGCCGTGCTCGCGCGCCACCACCAGCGCCAGGTCGCGGCATTCATTGGGCACGCGCAGGCGCACGCAGACGTCTTCGAGCAGCTGCGCGCTGCGCGATTCGTGACCGATATGGCGCGGCAGCACGTCCGCGGGCGTGGTGCCCTTACCCAGGTCATGCACCAGCGCGGCAAAGCGCACCGTGAGCGGCGCGCCCATGGCGGCGGCCTGATCGATCACCATCATCACGTGCACGCCGGTATCGATTTCCGGATGGTAATCGGCGCGCTGGGGCACGCCCCACAGCCGCTCCAGCTCGGGCAGCAGCCGCCCCAGCGCGCCGCATTCGCGCAGCACCTCGAACATGCGCGACGGCTTCGCTTCCATCAGCCCGCGCGCCAGCTCCTGCCAGACGCGCTCGGGCACCAGCGCGTCGACCTCGCCCGCGGCGACCATCTCACGCATCAGCCGCATGGTCTCGGCGGCGACGCCGAATTCATGGAAGCGCGCGGCAAAGCGGGCCACGCGCAGGATGCGCACCGGGTCTTCGGCAAAAGCGTCGGAGACATGGCGGAACAGGCGCGCGGCCAGGTCGCGCTGGCCGCCGTGCGGATCGATGACCGGGCCGGTCAGGTTACCGTCGGCATCGACCGCGCGCGCCATCGCGTTGATGGTGAGGTCGCGCCGCACCAGGTCGTCTTCCAGCGTGACATCGGGCTCGCAATAAAAGGCAAAGCCCTTGTAGCCCATCGCCGTCTTGCGTTCGGTGCGGGCCAGCGCGTATTCCTCTTTGGTGCGCGGATGCAGGAACACCGGGAAGTCCTTGCCGACCGGCTTGTAGCCGGCAGCTTCCATCTGCGCCGGGGTCGCGCCCACTACCACGTAGTCGCGGTCCTGGCTGGGCTTGCCCAGCAATTCGTCGCGGATCGCGCCGCCGACGGCATACACCTGCATCGTTCTGGCCTCATCATGGGCCGGCGCCCGGACCTGGCCCGCCGGCGGTATTGCTCAGTGGTTGATGATTATCGCATCGGGACGATCAGGGGCCAGCCGGTAGGGTTCGTCGTCGGCCAGGAAGTCGCGCTCCTCGCGTGCGCCGGCAATCCATTGCTGCATTGCCGGCAGCGCCAGCATGAAGTCGGCGTAGGCCTTGGCGTCCTCGGCGTCATCGGGCAGGTGGATGCCGTAGGTGGCAAAGCGGCTCACCACCGGCGCAAAGAACGCGTCGGCCACGGTGAACTCGCCGAACAGGAACGGCCCGCTGGCGCCGTGCTGCTGGCGCAGCCCTTCCCAGATCGCGGCGATGCGCTCCACGTCGCGCTGCACGGCCACGTTCCAGCCGCGCCCGGGCAGCACCGCGGTCACGTTCATCGGCAACTGGCTGCGCAGGTTGCCGAAGCCCGAATGCATCTCGGCGCAGACGGCGCGCGCCACCGCGCGCTGGGCGCGCTCGGCCGGCCACAGGTTCTTTTCCGGGAAACGCTCGGCCAGGTATTCGCAGATCGCCAGCGAATCCCACACCGTGACCTCGCCATCGACCAGCGCCGGCACCTTGCCCGCGGGCGAGTAGCGCGCGATCTCGGCGGCGAAGCTGCCGGTGAACAGGCGCACCTGCACTTCTTCGAAATCAATGCCGGCCTGGCGCAGCAACAGCCACGGACGCAGCGACCAGGAGGAATAGTTCTTGTTGCCGATGACAAGCTTCATCGTGGGTCCTTGGGGGAGGAAACGGAGGGAGACGGCGCAGGCGCGGCGCCTGCCGCCTGCAGGACGGCGTGGCGGCCGCGCGCCGGACTGGTCATTCTGCCAGTGCTGCCGCCCGCGTCAAAGTGAATTGCGCTAGCAACCGATATGAAATCCGGTCACATAGGGCGCACCGGGCTGCCGGCGCGTCAGCGGTGCACGCTGGCCCGCATATGCGTCATCGCGGTATCGCGGTTGCGCCCGGCCAGCGCGTCGGTCATGACCGACTCCAGGCTGACCGGATGCAGGTTCAGTTCGGGTGCGACCGGGTGCTCCAGCACATTGTCGAGCTGCATCGAGTCGAGGTTGTCGCGCGACAGCATCGGTTCGCCCGGCATATGCTCCATGATGGTGGCCTGCACCCGTGCCAGCGCATCGGGCAGCGCGATCACCGGGCGCGGATGCCCGGAAGCGCGGCCGGCAAAGCGCACCAGCTCTTCCAGTGTATAGACCCGCGGGCCGCCCAACTCATAGCCGTGGCCGATGGTTGCCGGGTTCACCATGGCATTCAGGTAGGCCTGCACCACATCCTGCACGAATACCGGCTGGAAGCGCGCATGCGCGCACGCCAGCGGCACCACCGGGGCCATCTGCTGCATGTGGGCGAACAGGTTCAGGAAATGGTCGTCGGGGCCGAACACCACCGAGGGCCGGAAGATGGTCCAGTCCAGCCCGCTGGCACGCACCACGCGCTCGCCGTCGCCCTTGCTGCGCAGGTACATCGACGGCCCATTGCTGTCCGCGCCCAGCGCGCTCATATGCAACAGCCGGCGCACGCCGGTGGACAGGCATGACGCCGCGATCTGCCGCACCATCTCCACATGCGCGCTGGCAAAGGCTTCGCCGTAGGGGTCGGCGCGCTCGCCGTGCAGCACACCCACCAGGTTGACGACGATGCCATCCACGCCCAGCGAGCCGATGGCGTCGTCCAGCGCGGCATTGTCGGCCAGGCCCAGCTCCACCACTTCCACGCGCGGCAGCAGCAGCAGGTGCTGCGCGTGCTCGATATTGCGCGTGCCGACCACGATGCGGTCGGGGGCGATGGGGGAATCGGGGTTGGCGCCAGGCTCAAGCGGCGCGCCCGAGGCCGAGGCAGCCCCGGCCAGGCGCGAGACGAGGTGGCTGCCGATAAAGCCGGCGCCACCGATAATGAGGACGTTGCTGGTCTGCATGATGCCTCCGTGCCAAGAAAACTGCACGCCGCGGCACCCTGAGCCAGCCCGGGCCCGCCGGATCGTCCCGGCAGGGCCCGTCCTGCCCGCCCCCGCAGGGGCAATTTCAGGGCAGGCTGGTGGTAGTCACCGCCGACGGCGCGACCATGCCCAGGCGCGATTTCAGCGACTGCGGACGGCCACTCATCAATGCAGCATAGTACGTGGCGTTGGAAAGCACATTCTTCACATAGCCGCGCGTTTCATTGAACGGAATGGTCTCTGCAAAGATCGCGCCTTCCACCGGCCGCACCAGTGTGCTGCGCCAGGCCTTGGGCCGGCCCGGGCCGGCGTTGTACGCAGCCGAAGCCAGCGTCCACGAGCTGTCCAGGTCGGTCAGCACCATGTTCAGGTAATTGGTGCCAAGCAGGATGTTGATATTGGGATCGCCCATCATCGATGGCGAAAAGTCGTTCATGCCGATCTTGCGCGCGACGTACTTGGCCGTGGCCGGCATCACCTGCATCAGGCCATGTGCGCCCGCCGACGAGCGCGCATTCATGATGAAGCGCGATTCCTGGCGGATCAGGCCGTAAACCCACGCCATGTCAAGGCCGACATCGTCGGTGGCGCGCTGCATGATGTCGCGGTACGGCATCAGGAAACGCAGCGTGAAATCATGTTCGTTGCGGGTGCGGTCGGCGGAGTTGACGGTGCGGTCCAGCAGCTCCAGGCGGCGCGCATACTCGGCCGCGGCCAGCAGCTCCCGGTCGCTCATATTGCGCAGTTCCCAGTTCCACTCGCGGTTGCCTTCGAAGCGCAGGTTCATGTTGTAGAACTTCTGCGCCCGCTGAAAACCGGGGCGCGAACGCATGGCCATGGCCTCGGCGTCGCTGACGGTGGTGCGCGCCGGCAGCGTGATGCGGTTGCCCAGCTCTTCGCTGGCCAGCTGCCCGTAGAAGTTGAACTGGCCGGCGATCTGCTGGAAGTTCTGCTGGGCCTCGGTGTCGCGGCCGTCGGCCTTGAGCGCGCGGCCATACCAGTAGATCCAGGCCGGGTCCTTGGCGCGCAGTTCGGGGCGCATCAGCTCCACCGCCTGGCGCACCTGCTTCCAGTCGCCCTGGCGCAGCGCGGCGCGCACGCGCCATTCCTGGGTGTCGTCGGAGAGCCACTGGTTGCCGCCCAGGTCCATCTGGCGGCGGTAGTAGCCGGCCGCGTCGGGCAACAGCTTCCTGGCCGCGAACTGGCCGATCACGCCCCAGGCCGCGCCCTGCTCGTCGCGCGACAGCGCGCCCTGGGCCGTGCCGAGGTAGGCGGCAGCCTGCGACGGGTCGCTGCGCGCCATCTTGACGATGGTGGCGAGCGTATCGCCATCCGCGCGCGCGTCGGGCACCAGCGCGGCGATCTTGCCGGCCAGCGTGACATAGTTCTGCTCCAGCGCCAGCCGCGCCTGGTAGGCGACATCGCTGCGCTGGATCTGCTGGCTTTGCGCCAGGTAGCCGATCAGGTCGACACAGCCTTCGCCGTAGTACCTGGGGTCGCTCAGCACATTGCGCGCATCGGCGGCCACGTTCTGGCCCTTGAGCGCGCGCGACAGCAGCGCATAGCACTCGACCTGGGTATCGTCCTTGAGCGCGAACTGCGGATATTCGACATCGAAATTGGCCCAGTCGCGCTTCTTGCCCAGCACCAGCAGCCAGTCATTGCGCATGCGGTCGGCAATGGCGTCGCCCTTGTAGCGCTGCAGGAACACGCGCACCTGGTCGTCGGGCGCATCGATGCGCGCCAGGCCGCTGGCGTCGAACAATTGCGGCTTGATGCGGAAGTACTCGACATAGGACGGGACCGGGTAGTCCACCAGCGTGGCCGAGATCGCGTAGGCACGCTCCACGTCGTTCTTGCGCGCGGCTTCGCGCAGCGCGGTGAAGGCCTCGTCGGGATCGCTCGGGATCACCGCCGCCTGCGGGCGCGACACCGCCTGCGGGCGCTTCTGCGCATGGACGGGCGTGACAAGCAGTGCACATGCGAGCGCGATCCAGGCGGCCCGGCCGGCACGCTGCAGATATACTCCCTTCAGCATTCTTTGCTTCCTTGTCGATGACGGCGGCGCCGGCGCCTGCAATCTTGTGCCCAGCCGCGGTTCCGCCGTTCGTGTTGGTTCGGACGAGGGGCATTATCCCACGCCATGTCATCCACTCCTGTCACGACCGCACCCAACCCCGCCGCCGCCGACCGTCGTGCACTGCGCACGCAGTTGCTGGCGCAACGCGCCGCCCTGCCCGCACGCGCCGAAGCCGACGCACGCATCGCCGCCGCGCTGTCCGGATTGCTGGCCGGACTGGGCGTGCGCTGCCTGGGTTTCTACTGGCCGATCCAGCAGGAGTTCGATGCGCGCGACGCGGTGGGCCGCTGGCTCGCCGCCATGCCTGGCCGCAGCGCCGCGCTGCCGTCGGTCAGCCGCCCGGGCGCGCCGCTGGATTTCCACCTGTGGACACCGGACACGCCCATGGCCACCGGCCACTACGGCATCCCGGTGCCGGACGGCACCGAGGCCGTGACGCCCGATGCGCTGCTCATACCCTGTGTCGGTTTCAGCCCGGACAAGTTCCGCCTGGGCTACGGCGGTGGCTTCTACGACCGCACGCTGGCGGCCATGGCGCAGCGGCCAGTAGCGATCGGCATTGGCTACGAAAGCTGCCGGCTACCGTTGCAGGCGCAGCCGCATGACATTGCCATGGACTGGATCGTTACGGAATCCGGTCAGTTCTAGTGTCCTGTTCCGTTTTTGCGGAAAAGGACACTAACCCGGCCCGGCCTCGGCGGCGCCCCGCACCAGCTCATCCACCAGCGCACGCATGCAGCGCCAGTGCGAGCCCTCCCAGAACACGCGCCGGCACAGGTCGCAGGTAACAAAGCTGCGATGGCGCTCGAGCACCCCGTCCGGCACTCGGCCGGCCGCGCCGGCCGCATCCAGCGCGCGCAGCGGCGCGTTGCAGTCCAGGCACAGCGAGAACGGCCGTGCGCTGCGCGCCAGGTCCAGCCGCGCAAAGATCTCCCGCACCTGCAGTTGCGACTTGATCGCGCGCACATAGCAGCCGTGGGTGATGCCGCGGCGCTTGAGCAACTCGCGGTCGCGCGTCAGCACCACGCGGCCCTGGTCGACGGCGATGCGCTCGATCTCGCTGTCTTCGAAATGGTTGTCGTAGAGGGTGTCGAAGCCGGTCATGCGCAGCAGGTGCGCCAGGCCGCCCAGGTGCGCGTCGGCGACAAAGCGCATCACCCGCAGCGGCTGCTCGCGTACCCGCAGCAGCGGGGACACGTCGAGCCGTTCGAACTTGGGATAGACCGAGACCCGGTCGCCATCGCACAGCTGCCGCTCGAAGCCGGACGATTCGCCATTGACCAGGATCAGCTCGACTTCGGTATGCGGCACGCCCAGCGCCTCGATCATGTGCTTGACCGTGGCGGCGCGCGCGCAGGCGCAGGACAGGTCACGCCGGCGCTGGTCCGGCGCGAGAAAGTCGTTCAGTTCCTCGTAGAAGCGGAAGGTGGCGGTGACCATGGTGCCGAGTATGGCACTGTCGGCAGATCGGCGCGATAGCGGGACCTTGCCTCAGCCCGCATTCCCCAGCCGCAGCGCCGCCTCCACCGCCAGCTTCGCCCAGGGCGTCATCGCGCCGGGCGATTCCAGCGCCGCCGGCGGCAGGCTCAGGTAGTGGCGCATGGTGACCTCGCGCTTTGCCGACTGGTAGCGGAAGGGCTCGCTGCCCTCGGCCTCGAACTTGCCGCGCGTGGCGCCATCGGCCTTCAGGTAGCAGGTGCCGCCCGACACCAGCGCAAACATCAGCCCGTCATAGAACAGGCCATGGCCGCCAAACATGCGCCTGGCGCTGACAGGGCCGATGCGCGCCGCCAGCGGCCCCATCAGCTCGAGCAGATGTTCGATGAAGGGATCGGGGCGGCGCGTGGCCATGGGCGGGCGTTACAGCTTCAGGCGCTGCCAGATCGCCTTGGTCGCGCCAGCCGCATTGAGCGTATAGAAATGCAGCCCCGGCACGCCCGCGGCCAGCAGCCGCTCGCACAGGGCAGTGACCACGTCCAGGCCAAAGGCGCGGATCGATTCGCGGTCGTCGCCGAAGCTCTCCAGCCGCTTGGCCACCCAGCGCGGCACTTCGGCCCCGCACGACTCGGAGAAGCGCATCAGCTGCGTGTAGTTGGTGATCGGCATGATGCCCGGCACGATCGGCACCTCGAGGCCCGTCGCGCGCACGTCATCGACAAAGCGGAAGTAGGCGTCAGCGTTGTAGAAATACTGCGTGATCGCCGAGTTGGCGCCGGCCTTGACCTTGCGCACGAAATTCTCGAGATCGTGGCGCGGGGACTTGGCCTGCGGGTGGTACTCAGGATAGGCCGCGACTTCGATATTGAACCAGTCGCCGGTCTCGGCACGGATGAACTCGACCAGTTCGTTGGCGTAGCGGAACTCGCCGATCTCGCCCATGCCCGAGGGCATGTCGCCGCGCAGCGCGACGATATGGCGGATGCCGCCCTCGCGGTATTTTTTCAGGATCTCGCGGATGCTGTCGCGCGACGAGCCCACGCACGACAGGTGCGGCGCGGCCTCGATGCCTTCGCGCTGGATTTCCAGCACCGCGTCCAGCGTGCCCTGCTGCGTGGTGCCGCCGGCGCCGAACGTCACCGAGATGTACTTGGGCTTGAGCGGAGCCAGCTGCGCACGCGTGTTGCGCAGTTTCTCCGTGCCCTCCGCCGTCTTGGGCGGGAAGAATTCAAAGCTGAAGTAGCGGTCTTGCATGATGGTGGCGCGCCGCGTTGGCGCGGCGCGCGGTATGGGATTCGTGTCAGTGCAGGCCGCCTCAGGCGGTGCGTTCGCCCAGCAGCAGGCTGGCCAGCAGCCACGAGATCACGCTGTACAGGATGGAGCCCAGCAGGGCCGCCCAGAAGCCGCCGACGGTAAAGCCCGACAGCAGGTTGCCGACAAACAGGAACAGCAGCGCGTTGATGACGAAGATAAACAGCCCCAGCGTCAGCAGCGTGACCGGCAGCGTCAGGATCACCAGGATCGGACGGATCAGCGTATTGACCAGGCCCAGCACCAGCGCCGCCAGCATCGCCGAGCCGAAGCTCTTGATGTGGATCGACGAGATGAGGTACGGCAACACGAACAGCGCAACGGCGTTGATGATCCAGACGACCAGTAGTCTCATGACGGCTCCTTGAATTTGGTTTCTCCCCCTCTCCCGCAAGCGGGAGAGGGGGAGCCCTGCCTTCCTGCGCGGATCAGTAGCGGTAGTGGTCGGCCTTGTACGGGCCTTCCTTCTTCACGCCGATATACGCGGCCTGCTGTTCGGTCAGCTCGGTCAGCTGCGCGTTCAGCTTGCGCAGCTGCAGGCGCGCCACCTTCTCGTCCAGATGCTTGGGCAGCGTGTAGACGCCGACCGGATACTTGCCGCTGTCGCGTTCCTGCCAGAGTTCGATCTGGGCGATGGTCTGGTTGGCGAACGAGCTGCTCATCACGTACGACGGGTGGCCGGTGGCGCAGCCCAGGTTCACCAGGCGGCCCTTGGCCAGGATGATCAGCTTCTTGCCGTCCGGGAACTTGACGTGATCGACCTGCGGCTTGATCTCATCCCATTCGTACTTCTCGATCGAGGCGATGTCGATCTCGTTGTCGAAGTGGCCGATATTGCAGACGATGGCCTGGTCCTTCATTTTGGCCATGTGGTCATGGGTGATGACATGGTAGTTGCCGGTGCAGGTGACGAAGATATCGCCATGCTCCGCGGCGTAGTCCATGGTCACCACGCGGTAGCCTTCCATCGCGGCCTGCAGCGCGCAGATCGGGTCGATCTCGGTCACCCACACCTGCGCCGACAGCGCGCGCAGCGCCTGTGCGCTGCCCTTGCCCACGTCGCCGTAGCCGGCCACGATGGCAACCTTGCCGGCGATCATCACGTCGGTGGCGCGCTTGATGCCGTCCACCAGCGACTCACGGCAGCCGTACAGGTTGTCGAACTTGCTCTTGGTCACGGAGTCGTTGACGTTGATGGCCGGAAAACGGAGCTCACCCTTTTGAGCCATCTGGTACAGGCGGTGCACGCCGGTGGTGGTTTCCTCGGTCACGCCGCGGATGGCCTCCAGGTTGCGGCTGTACCAGCTCGGATCCTTGGCCAGCTTTTCCTTGATGGCGGCGAACAGGTAGGTCTCTTCCTCGCTGCCCGGCTTGGCGATGAGCGACGCGTCCTTCTCGGCGCGCGCACCCAGGTGCAGCAGCAGCGTGGCGTCGCCGCCGTCGTCCAGGATCATGTTGGGGGTGCCGCCGTCCGACCAGTCGAAGATGCGGTGCGTGAAGTCCCAGTATTCCTTCAGCGATTCGCCCTTGAAGGCGAACACGGGCGTGCCGCCGGCGGCGATCGCGGCAGCGGCGTGGTCCTGGGTCGAGTAGATGTTGCACGAGGCCCAGCGCACGTCGGCGCCCAGTGCCTTGAGCGTCTCGATCAGCACGGCGGTCTGGATCGTCATGTGCAGCGAGCCGGCGATGCGCGCGCCCTTGAGCGGCTGCGCGGCGGCGAATTCGTCGCGGATCGCCATCAGGCCGGGCATTTCGGTCTCGGCAATGGCGATTTCCTTGCGGCCCCAGCCGGCCAGGTTGATGTCGGCGACGAGGTAGTCTTGCTTCAGGTCGGTCACAGCGTTCATGTTTCACTCCCGGTGAAGAGTGGCACGCAGGTGACGAGTACGGGGAATCTGGCAGCTGTGGCATGGCGCAAGGGCACATGCGAAGCTCGCGGATAGGTCGACTCGCCTCCGTGCGGACCACGGATCAGCGAGCGCCGTTGAAGACAGTCCGAGCCTGGCGGATGGCATGGGGCGGCTGTGCCGCCGGCCGCGCGATGTGCTTCGCAGGCCTCCATCCGTTGCAACGCTCCTCGGAGTGGCGGTATTGTAGCGTGCCCGGGCGCCTTGCGCACCGGCTCCCTCCGATTCCTGCACAGATGATCCCAACGCCACCCCGCACCCTGACCATCGCCGGTTCCGACTCCGGCGGCGGCGCCGGCATCCAGGCCGACCTGAAGACCTTTTCCGCGCTGGGCTGCTTCGGCATGAGCGCCATCACCGCGATCACCGCGCAGAACACGCTGGGCGTGACCGGCGTGCACGCCATTCCCGCCGACATGGTGGCCGCGCAGATCGATGCCGTGGCCGGCGATATCGGCGTGGACGCGGCCAAGACCGGCATGCTGGGCACCGCCGCCATCGTCGAGGCCGTGGCCGCGGCGGCGGACCGGCACGGCATCCGCAAGCTGGTGGTGGACCCGGTGATGATCTCGACCTCGGGCGCGACGCTGTCCGATGATGCCACCACGCAGGCCATGGTGCGGCTGCTGTTCCCGCGCGCGCTGCTGGTAACGCCCAACCTGCCCGAGGCTTCGTACCTGCTGGGCCGCAGGATCACGCGCCGCGCCGAGATGGAACAGGCCGCCACCGAGCTGATCGCGATGGGCTGCCCCGCGGTGCTGCTCAAGGGCGGCCACCTCGAAGACGGCGCCGCCGGCGGCCTGGATGACCTGCTGATGCTGGCCGACGGCAGCGTGCGCGTGTTCACGCATCCGCGTGTCGATACCCGCAACCTGCACGGCACCGGCTGCACGCTGGCCGCGGCGATTGCCGCGCAGCTGGCGCGCGGCGATGCGCTGGAGGCGGCAGTGGGCACGGCGCTGGACTATGTGGCGCAGGCCATCGCCGCGGGCGCAGGGCTGCGGCTGGGCGCCGGCAACGGGCCGCTGAACCATTTGTTCGCGCCGCGCGCGCTGGGTTGACAGACATGACGATGCTGGCCGATATTGACCTGCGCAGCGACCCCGCTGCCGCGTTCTACCTCAAGCATGAGGTCGTCGACGTGGTGTTCGCCACCGGGCCCGGGGAGCTGATCAGCCGCGAGGGACCCAACCGCTACCAACCCGGCGATGCGCTCATCACCAGCCGCGGCGGCGACCGCTGGTGCGTCTCGCGCGACCGCTTCGACCCCAAGTACGAGGCCGTGCCGCCGCTCGCGCACGGCCAGGACGGCGCCTACCGCAACAAGCCGATCCCGGTACTGGCGCGCGAGATGCACGAGGCCTTCAGCATCGCGCGCAGCGCCGGCGGCGACGTGCTGCACGGCAAGCCGGGCGACTGGCTGATGCAATACGCGCCCGGCGACTATGGCATCACCGAGCGCGCACGCTTCGAACAGGTGTACCGGCCGCTGCAGGACTGAGCGGCCAGGCCGATGCCGGGGTCAGTTGCCGCCGGCGGACAGCGGCACCAGCTTGAACGCGGCCCGCGCCACGCACACCACGGTGCCGGCAGCATCCTTGACCTCGCCCTCGCAGAATGCAATGCGCGCGCCGCGGCGCAGGCAGCGCGCCTCCAGCATCAGCTCGCCGCGCGCTGCCGCCAGGAAATGCGTGGACATGTCGATCGTGATCACGCCGGTTTCCAGCGGCGCATGCGAGCGCGCGGCGCCGCTCAGGGTGAAGTCCAGCGTCGCCATCAGCGTGCCGCCATGCACATCGCCGCGGCTGTTGACCAGCGACGGGTGCGCCGGCAGCCGCGTGCGGCAATAGCCCTCCTCGATAAGCTCCGGCTGCAGGCCGAAATAGCGCATCAGCGGCACGTCGATGCCGAAGTAGGGCTTCTCGGGCGTGCCGGGGGCGACGGGGGTGATTTCGGGGGCGGTCTGGCTGGACATGATGGGGGATGCTGGGTGGTTGGCGGGGAATGCTGCCCAACATCATAACGGCGGGGTCCCGTTCGGTTCCCGCGGCTGGGCGAATGTCGCACAAATCCTGGCACCGCGCGCGCCCTTCAGAGCACCTGCCGCATCGCCACCCGCTGCCGCAGCCCCGCAGCACGCTGCGCCGCCAATGCATCGGCCAGCAGCGGACACAGCTCGTCGTCACGCAACTGGCGAAACCCGAGCGATGCATAGAACGGCGCATTCCAGGGCAGGTGGGCAAACGTGGTCAGGTTGAGCGAGTGCGATCCCCCCGCCCGCGCCCAGCCCTGCACCGCCCCTACCAGCGCCCGCCCAATGCCGCGGCGCCCGTGGTCGGGGTGCACATCCATTTCATCGAGGTAGGCGCACTCGCCGTTGCGGCTGGCCAGCGCAAAGCCGGCCAGTTCCCCATCGCGCTCGGCTACCCACAGGCGCGCTTCGCGCTGCGCGGCGGCCAGCACCGGCTCGGGCGTGCTGACCAGGCGCAGCAGTGCCGGCAGGTCCGTATCAGGGAAGAGCGCCGCGGCGGCCAGTTCGATATCGGCCAGGCGCGGCACCTCGTCCGCCGCTGCCAGGCGGATGTGCGCAGCAGCAGCCATGGCTGGCTCCGCGCTCAGGCAGCCGGGAACAGGCTGATCAGTTGGGCCACCGCGGCCGGCACGTCGTCAGCCTCGGTCACCGCGCGCACCACGGCGGCACTGCCGACGCCCACCGCCAGCACCTCGCGCATATTGGCCGCGTTGACGCCGCCGATGCCCACCAGCGACGGGATCACCGGCTGCATCAGCTTCACGTAGGCGCGGAAGCGGCCCATGCCCTGCGGCTGGGTCGGCATCACCTTGGTGGTGGTCGGGAAGATCGCGCCCAGCGCCAGGTAGCTGGGGCGGATCGCGGCCACACGCAGCATCTCGGCATAGCCATGGGTGGAGACACCCAGGCGCAGGCCCGAAGCGCGGATCGCATCGAGGTCGGCATCATCCAGGTCTTCCTGGCCAAGGTGGATGCCGTAGATGCCGCTCTGATCTCCACCGTTGGCGGCGCGGTAGTCGATCGCGGCCTGCCAGTGGTCGTTGACGAACAGGCGCGAAGACGAGCCCTGCATGGCCTTCGCCGCGCGTGCGATCTCGGCGCGCACCGCGGCCGGGTCTTCGGACTTGAAGCGCAGCTGCACCGTCGGTACGTTCAGTGGCGCCAGGCGCTCGATCCATTCGGCGCTTGGCACCACCACGTACAGGCCCAGCGCGGGGCACGGCGCGAACGGCGCCGCGGCCTGCTCGGGTGCCACCAGGGCGGCGTGCCGTACATGCGGGAAGCGGGCAAAGTCAGACGGCCAGTCGGCCGAGCCCGGCTCCCAGGCGCGCGCCAGGCACAGCGCGTCGTGCGCGGGGAAATGCAGCGCCAGGCTGGCCAGCAGCACCGCGACGAAGGCGGGCGAATGCGGCTGGTCGGTGTCGGCGGCGACGGAGAAGACCCACGTGCCCATCGGCGAGCGCACGGTGTCGATCCACTGGCCGCCCTCGCGATCGGTCTCGATCAGCGTGGCGCCCGCGGCGGCGACGCGCGCGATCGTGCCTGCGTCGGCTTCGCCGTCGAACAGCAGCACGTCGTGGGCGCCGGGTTGCGCGGGCGCGTCGGCCAGGCGCCAGGCCTGCCACGGCTTGTCATCGACGCCGAAGGTCTCGCCATAGTGTTCCAGCACCGCCTGGCGCAGCGGGCCGTCGCTGGCGGCATGCACGGCGCGGCGGGTCATGCGCGCTGCTCCGTGCTGTCGGCGTGCCAGAACGGCATGCCGACCACCGGGGTGCTGGCCTGCGCCACCTCGCGCTCGGGCATCGGCCCGGCCAGGTAGGCGGTGCGGCCAGCCTCAACGGCCTGCGCAAAGGCGCGCGCCATATTGACCGGGTAGGCGGCCTGCGCCACCGCGGTATTGAGCAGCACGCCGTCGTAGCCCCACTCCAGCACCTGCGCCGCATGCGACGGCAGGCCCAGGCCGGCATCGACGATCAGCGGCGTGTCGGGCAGGCGCTCGCGCAGCACGCGCATCGCGTGCGGGTTGACCGCGCCGCGGCCGGTGCCGATCGGCGCGGCCCATGGCATCAGCGCCTGGCAGCCCACGTCGAGCAGGCGGCGGCACAGCACCAGGTCCTCGGTGCAGTACGGCAGCACCTTGAAGCCTTCCTTGATCAGGGTCTCGGCCACGGCCGGCAGGTTCAGCGTATCGGGCTGCAGCGTGTAGTCGTCGCCGATCAGCTCCAGCTTGATCCACGGTGTTTCGAAGACCTCGCGCGCCATCATCGCAGTGGTGATCACTTCCTGCGCGGTGAAGCAGCCGGCGGTATTGGGCAGCACCGGCACGTCCAGCGCCTTGAGCATCTGCCAGAAGGCCTGGCCGCCCTCGCCGGCGCCGACCGCGCCCTGGCGGCGCAGCGCAACGGTGATCATGGCGGGCCTGGAGGCCTGCACGGCCGCCTCCAGCGTGGCCGGCGACGGGTAGCGCGCGGTGCCCAGCAGCAGGCGCGAGCCGAACGACTCGCCATACAGCACGAACGGGTCGCGCAAGGTTTCGGAAGGTTCGAATGTCATGGGTCAGCCTCCCGTTACGGGTTGCACGAGGTCGATGCGGTCGCCGGCCGCAAGCAGGGTGTTGGCGTGGGCGCCGCGCGGCACGAACTGGCCGTTGACCGCCGCGGCAAAGGGGGGCACGATCTGCGCCACGCTCACCGCGTCCGCCAGCGTGGCGGAATCGGCAAGGGCGAGCGGTCGGCCGTTGAGCAGGATTTCCATGTCAGTCATGCGTTAGTGCAGCAGCCCGCCGGGTGCGGCCATGGTAGCGGCAGCGGGCGCTTCGGTCACGGCTTCGATCATGCCAGGCCAGCGCAGCGCGGCCGGCACGGCATGGGCCGCGGGATCGCCCTTGAGCAGCGCGCCAACCACCGCGCACGCGGCCTCGGTCACCGCCGGCGCAATCAGAAAGCCATGCCGGTACAAGCCGTTGACGCGCACCACGCGCGCGCGCTGGTCCACGCGGATCGCCGGCAGGTGGTCGGGCCGCGTCGGGCGCCGCTGCACGTTCAGTTCCAGCACGCGGGCCTCGCCGAAGGCGGGATGCAGCGAATGCGCCGCCGACAGCAGCTCCAGCGCGGAACGCACGCTCATGGGCGAATCATCCTCGCTTTCCAGCTCGGTGGCACCGATCACGTACAGGTCGTTGGGCTTGGGCGCGATATAGATCGGGTAGCGCGGATGCAGCAGCCGCACCGGCCGATGCAGCCTGACGTCGGGCGCATGCACGCGCACCACTTCGCCGCGCAGGCCGCGCAGGCCCGGCTTGTCGCCGCCCGGCTGTGCGGGCCAGGCCGAGCGCGCGCCCAGGCCGCGGCAATCCAGCACCACGTCGGCACGGATGCCGAGCTTGGGCAGCGATTCGGCATCGACCTCGCCAGCCTCCCAGACGCAATGCACGCCTTCGCTGACCGCGCACGACAACAGCGCGCGCAGCGCGCCACGGTTGTCGAGCTGGCCTTCGCCGGCCAGCAGCAGGCCCTGCGGGAAGCGGCCCGCCAGCGCGGGCTCGACTTCGCCCACGCCCTTGCCGTCCAGCGCGCGCAGCCGCTGCGACACCAGTTCGGGCGGCGCCACCGCGCGCACGCGGCTGGTGAACAGCGACATCTCGGCGCGGTCGCGCGCATGCCAGACCACCAGCGTGCCGTCCTCCTGGAAGAAGACCGGCTCAGGCAACTCGGCCAGCCACGCGCGCCACAGGTCGACGCTGGCGATGCCCAGGTCGACGATGCGGCGCTCGGCGATGGCCGATTCCGCCAGCGGCGCCAGCATGGCCGCGGCCACATAGGCGGCCGAGCCCGCGCCGTCCGGACCGGCCCGCTCCACCAGCGCCACGCGGGCGCCGCTGCGTACCAGTTGCCAGGCGGCCAGGCGCCCGGCAAGACCGGCCCCGAGAATGGCGACGTCAAACGACTGCACTGCTGTCATGAGGGGTGTTGTGCCGGACGGCGCGTGCGGCCGCGCCGGCCTCCTTGTTGTCGGTGCCGCCGCGCGAGGCGCTGCGCGGCGGCGAAACACGAGCGGGCATGGATGCGAAGCCATGCCCGTACTGCCAGTCACTGCATCACGAGTAGATCTTGCTGCCCTTCTTCAGGAACTCGATCGACTTCTCTTCCATGCCCTGCTGCGCTTCCTTGGGCAGCGACGCCGCGTAGTCGCGCACTTCCTGCGTGATCTTCATCGAGCAGAACTTCGGCCCGCACATCGAGCAGAAGTGGGCGATCTTGGCGCCCTCGGCCGGCAGCGTGGCGTCGTGGTAGGAACGCGCGCGTTCCGGGTCGAGGCCCAGGTTGAACTGGTCTTCCCAGCGGAACTCGAAGCGTGCCTTGGACAGCGCGTTGTCGCGCAGCTGCGCGCCGGGCCAGCCCTTGGCAAGGTCGGCAGCGTGGGCAGCGATCTTGTAGGTGATGATGCCTTCGCGCACGTCTTCCTTGTCCGGCAGGCCAAGGTGCTCCTTGGGCGTGACGTAACACAGCATGGCGGTGCCCATCCAGCCGATATTGGCCGCGCCGATGCCGCTGGTGATGTGGTCGTAGCCGGGGGCGATGTCCGTCACCAGCGGTCCCAGGGTGTAGAACGGCGCCTCGTAGCAATGCTTGAGCTCTTCGTCCATGTTGGCCTGGATGCGCTGCAGCGGCACGTGGCCCGGGCCTTCGATCATCACCTGCACGTCGTGCTTCCATGCCTTGGCGGTCAGTTCGCCCAGTGTGCGCAGTTCGCCGAACTGGGCGTCGTCGTTCGAGTCGGCGATGCAACCCGGACGCAGGCCGTCGCCGAGGCTGAACGACACGTCATAGGCCTTCATGATTTCGCAGATCTCGTCGAAGTGCGTGTACAGGAAGTTTTCCTTGTGGTGTGCCAGGCACCACTTGGCCATGATCGAACCACCGCGCGAAACGATGCCCGTGACGCGGTCGGCGGTCAGCGGCACGTAGCGCAGCAGCACGCCTGCGTGAATGGTGAAGTAGTCCACGCCCTGCTCGGCCTGTTCAATCAGCGTGTCGCGGAACATCTCCCAGGTCAGGTCCTCGGCGATGCCGCCGGTCTTGTCCAGCGCCTGGTAGATCGGCACCGTGCCGATCGGGACCGGCGAGTTGCGCAGGATCCATTCGCGGGTTTCGTGGATGTGCTTGCCGGTGGACAGGTCCATGATGGTGTCGGCGCCCCAGCGGATCGACCACACCATCTTTTCCACTTCCTCGGCCAGCGACGAGGTCACCGCCGAGTTGCCCAGGTTGCCGTTGATCTTGACGCGGAAATTGCGCCCGATCGCCATCGGCTCCAGCTCGGTGTGGTTGATGTTGGCGGGAATGATGGCGCGGCCCGAGGCGATTTCCTGGCGCACGAATTCCGGCGTGATGTCTTCCGGACGCAGCGGCAGGCCGGCGCCCAGCGCATTGCCGGGATGCTGGCGCAGCAGCGCCTTGTAGTCGGGCTTGTCGTACAGCGCCTGCAGGTTCAGCGATTCGCGCAGCGCCACATACTCCATTTCAGGCGTGATGATGCCCTTGCGCGCATAGTGCATCTGCGACACGTTGGCACCGGCCTTGGCGCGGCGCGGATTGGTCAGCTGGGCAAAGCGCAGGTGTGCGGTGGCGGGGTCGTTGGCACGGTCGCGTCCGTATTCCGACGACAGGCCCGGCAGCACTTCGGTGTCGCCACGCTCTTCGATCCACTTGGCGCGCACGGCGGGCAGGCCGGCCTTCAGGTCGATATGCACGTCCGGATCGCTGTACGGGCCCGAGGTGTCGTACACCGGGATCGGCGGATTCTGCATCTCGCCCTTGTCGGTGCGCGTCGACGTTTGCAGGATGGTGCGCAGCGGTACGCGGATATCGGGGCGGCTGCCCGTCAGGTAGGTCTTGCTGGAAGCCGGGTAGGCGAATTTCTGGTCGAGGTCGCTTTCGAGCGATTCGAAGGATGCAGCGGGGGCAGTACGGGCCATGGGTGTCGTCCTCTCTCTTGCGGGGTGGACGAAACCAGGAGCCTTGTGAGCGCTGCCCGGGGCCTGAGGCCTGAGGCGGCGAGTCCCGGAGGGACTGGAGACTTGGTCTTGTGAAACTTCCCACGCCGGTACTAGCCGGATCGGGTTCGAAGGGACTCTCTCAGCCGCACGGCCCATCCGTACGGCACCCCTGTTTCATCCAACGGGGTGAATTTAAGCACAAGGTGCCGGTGGGCGCCAGTGCCAGTTCCCTGCCGTTTGTGGTGCCACACCTGTTCGAAAAGGTATCGAATCGCGCATGCTGCAGCGCAATAATCACTCACAAGGGGACAACCGCGCACTCAAACGCCGGCGACGTGCTCTACCATGCAGTAAGACGCGTCCATCTTCCGATCCCGCCATGACCGAAGCTGCCACCCACCGCGTGTTCAACCAGGTGCCCGATCTCGCGCACTACAACCTGTTCGCCACCGATCCGGCGCTGCGCGGCGCGCTGGAACGGCTGGGAGGCGGCTGGCACGCCGGCACGCTGGGCCAGTTCGGCGCGCGCCTGGGCGAGCCGGAAGTCCAGCAATGGGCAGCCGATGCCAACCGCCACACGCCCGAGCTGCACACACACAGCCGCACCGGCGAGCGCATCGACGCCGTGGATTTCCACCCGAGCTGGCACGCGCTGCTGGCCCTGTTGCGCAGCCAGCAGTTGCAGGCCCTGCCCTTCGCGCAGCCGCGCGCGGGCGCATGGGTGGCGCGCACCGCCGGCTACTTCCTGCAGGCGCAGGTGGAATCCGGCTCGCTGTGCCCGCCGACCATGACCTTCGCCAGCATCCCGGTGCTGCGCAAGGAAACCGCATTGTTTGCCGAGCTTGAGCCGCGGCTGTATGCGACCGAACACGATGCGCGCGACCTGCCGTGGCGCAGCAAGAGCGCGATCATGATCGGCATGGGCATGACCGAGAAACAGGGCGGCTCGGACGTGCGCGCCAACACCACCGTGGCGCGCGCGGTGCGCGGCGAGGGCCGCGGCGCGGAATACGCGCTGACCGGGCACAAGTGGTTCTTCTCCGCGCCGATGTGCGATGCGCACCTGGTGGTCGCGCGCATGGGCGCCGAAGACGGCCCGCTGTCGTGCTTCTTCGTGCCGCGCTTTCGCGACGACGGCAGCAAGAACGCGGTGCTGATCCAGCGGCTCAAGGACAAGCTAGGCAACCGCTCCAATTCCAGCAGCGAGGTGGAGTTCCGCGACGCCACCGGCATCCTGATCGGCGAGGAAGGCCGCGGCATCCCGACCATCATCGAGATGGCCACCAGCACGCGGCTGGACTGCGTGATCGGCAGTGCCGCGATCCTGCGCGCCGCCTTTGTGCAGGCGCTGCACCATGCGCGCCACCGCAGCGCCTTCGGGCGCCTGCTGGCCGACCAGCCGCTGATGCGCAATGTGCTGGCCGACCTGGCGCTGGAATCCGAAGCGGCCACGCTGCTGATGATGGAACTGGGCCACGCCTTCGAGCACGCTGACGATGATCCGCTCGCGGCGTCGTGGAAGCGCGTGGTCACCCCCGCGGCCAAATTCTGGGTCTGCAAGCGCACGCTGGAAGCCACCGGCGAAGCCATGGAAGTCTGGGGCGGCAACGGCTACGTGGAAGAAGGCCCGATGGCGCGGCTGTACCGCGAGGCGCCGGTCAACTCGATCTGGGAAGGCTCGGGCAACATCATGTGCCTGGACGTGCTGCGCGCGATCCAGCGCAATCCCGACGATGCCGCGCGCTTGCTGCAAGACCTGTCGCGCCGCGCCGGCGGCCATCCGGCGGTGCGCGCGGAACTGGCATCGCTGCAGGCGCTGCTGCGCCAGCCGCCGGAATTGCTGGAAGCCAGCGCCCGACGCTTTGCGCAGGGGTTGGTGCTGACCGCACAGGCCGCGCTGATGCTGGCGCATGCCGATACCGAGAATGCCGAGCTGTTCGTCGCCAGCCGGCTGGGACGGCAGCACGGGCGCGTGTTCGGCACCCTGGATGCGGATGCCGACGTGCTCAAGCGGGTGTTCTCGCGCGGCTTCGAAGGCTAGCGATTCAAGCCTCCATCGATTCCAGCACCCGCAGCATCACGCGCGGCGCATAGCGGATCAGGTCATGCGCGCGCTCGCCGATCATGATCGCGGGCGCATTGATGTTGCCGCCGACCAGGGTCGGCATCACCGATGCATCGACCACGCGCAAACCCTCGACGCCGCGCACGCGCAGTTGCGGGTCCACCACCGCCATCGCATCCATGCCCATGCGGCAGGTGCCCACCGGGTGGTAGATGGTGTCGGCATGCTCGCGGATCATCTCGCGCACGGCAGCGTCGTCGCTGCCATCGGCCCGCAGGCCGGCGGAATAGAGTTCGCGCCCGCCGAAGCCGGCCAGTTGCGGCTGCGCAAAGATGCTGCGCACGATGCGAACGCCGGCGACCATGTCGTCCAGGTCGCGCGCATCGCTCAGGTATTGCGGGTCGATCAGCGGCGCGCGCCGGATATCGTGCGAGGCCAGCCGCACCTCGCCGCGGCTGCGCGGGCGCAGCACGCAGACATGGCAGGAATAGCCGTGGCCGAAGTTCAGCCGGCGCATGTGGTCATCGGCCATGCCGACCACGAAATACAGCTGCAGGTCGGGCTCGGGCAGGTCCGGGCGGCTGCGCAGGAAGCCGCCTGCCTCGGCGAAGTTGCTTGACATCATGCCGGTGCGTTCGCGCCGGTAGCGCAGCATTTCAGGCACCAGCCGCGCCAGGCCGCCGAACGACACGCCGAACAATTCAGGCACGGCCACGCGCTTGTGCAGCACGATGTCCAGGTGGTCCTGCAGGTTGGCGCCCACGCCGGGCAGGTCATGCACGACGGCGATGCCATGTTCGCGCAAGTGCGCGGCGGGGCCGACGCCCGACACCATCAGCAGCTGCGGCGAGCCGAACGTGCCCGCGCACACGATCACGTCGCGGCGCGCGCGCAGCAGTTGCCGGTGGCCCTCGCGCACCACCTGCACCCCGGCCGCATGGCGGCCTTCAAAGACTATGCGCAGCGCCTGCGTATCGGTCAGCACCCGCAGGTGCGCGCGGCCGCCATTGCAGGCCCGGTCGCGCTTGTTGCCACCGTGCAGGTAGGCACGCGCCGCGTTCCAGCGCTCGCCCGCGTGCTGCGTGACCTGGTACCAGCCCACGCCCTCCTGTTCTTCGCCGTTGAAATCGTCGTTGCGCGGGAAGCCCGCCTGCTGCGCGGCCTCGATGAAGCGTTCGGCAAAGGGGTTGGGGGTGCGCAGGTCGCTCACGTGCAACGGCCCGTTGCCGCCGTGCAGCGGGTCGTCGTCGCTGCCGGCCAGGCGTTCATTGCACTCGGCGCGGCGGAAGTACGGCAGCACGTCGTCCCACGACCAGCCGTCGCAGCCGGCGGCGGCCCACGCGTCATAATCGGCGGCGCGGCCGCGCGTGTAGATCATGGCGTTGATCGAGGAACTGCCGCCCAGCCCGCGCCCGCGCGGCTGGTAGCCGCGGCGGCCGTTCAGGCCTGGCTGCGGCACGGTTTCATAGCCGTAGTTGCGTGCCCCCGCGCGCGGCAGCAGCGCGGCAAGCGCCGCGGGTGTGCGTACCAGCACATGGTGATCGTGGTGCCCGGCCTCGACCAGGGCAATGGTGTCGTCGCCGCTGTCGGCAAGCCGCCCCGCCAGCGCACAGCCCGCCGAGCCCGCGCCGACGATGACGTAGTCAAAGGTGGTTTCCATCTGTCTCCCCGCGAGTCCGCAGGCGGCGCGCGTGCGTGAGCCGGGCCGCGCCGGTGCATGCGCGCCCTGTCCGTCCAGCGGATGGCAAGCTGTGAGATTCAGTGTAGGCGCTAGCCCGGACGGTGGAGAAGCCCGGTGGCGCGGGCCGCCGGCGCTGCGCAGACGGGCGTTTGAATTGTCCTTCTGGTAGGAAACTTCCATTGCCATGGCTGGCACGCTACCTTATCGTGCGCGGGAACACGCGGACCGCTGCAGCGCCACTCGCCGCGATCCACATCCACTTTCCCCGCACGTCCCTTGCCCAGGAGCGCAGCAATGCGAGAAGTCCCCGACCTGTCGTCCGTCTTTGGCGCCATGCACGCCGCGTCGCGGCGCGACCAGCTGCCCGCCTGGGCCGTGCGCGCCGACCGCCTGCAGCGCCTGCGCCGGCTGGTGACAGAGAACGAGGCTGCCATTGCCGCCGCCATTCACGCGGACTTCACCAACCGGCCGCGCCAAGAAACTGCGCTGCTGGAGGTATTCCCGAGCCTCGGCGGCATCGACGACGCGCTGCGCCACGGCAAGCGCTGGATGCGCGTGCGCCGCGCCGCCACCGGCTTCTGGTTCCGCCCGGGCCGCTCGCGGCTGGTGCCGCAGCCGCTGGGAGTGGTGGGCATCGTGGTGCCCTGGAACTATCCGCTGTACCTGACGGTGGGGCCGCTGGCCGGCGCGCTGGCGGCGGGCAACCGCGCCATGGTGAAGCTGTCGGAATACACGCCGCGCTTTGCGGCCTTGTTCGCGCAACTGGTGCCGCAGCACTTTGCGCCGGACGAGATCATGGTGGTCAATGGCGATGCCGAGGTGGCGAGCGCCTTTACCGCGCTGCCCTTCGACCACCTGCTGTTCACCGGCTCGACCGCGGTCGGCCACCATGTGATGCGCGCGGCGGCCGCCAACCTGACCCCGGTGACGCTGGAACTCGGCGGCAAATCGCCGGCGATTATCGGCGCCGGCGCTGACCTGCCGCGTGCGGTGGAACGCATCCTGGTGGGCAAGCTGATGAACGCGGGCCAGACCTGCATCGCGCCAGACTACGTGCTGGTGCCGGAAGACCTGCGCGGGCAGCTGGTGGAGGCGGCACGCCGGTGCGTTGACCGGCTCTATCCGGACCTGGCGCGCAACCGGGACTACACCAGCATCATCAGCCCGCGCCACTTCGCGCGGCTGGCGGCGCTGGTGGATGAAGCCGCGGCGCAAGGCGCGACCGTGGTGCCGCTGTCCGATGCGCAGCCGGACGCGCACGCGCGGCGCCTGCCACCGGTGCTGCTGCTGGATGTGCCCGAAGGCGTCACGGCGATGCGCGAGGAGATCTTCGGGCCGGTACTGCCCGTGGTGACGTACCGCACCCTGGACGAGGCGGTGGACTACATCAATGCGCGCCCGCGGCCGCTGGCGCTATACCTGTTCGAGCGCGACCGCGGCGCCATCGGCCATGTGATGAGGCAGACCGTTGCCGGCGGCGTCACGGTCAACGACACCCTGTTCCATATCGCCCAGGACGGCCTGCCCTTCGGCGGGGTCGGCGCCAGCGGCATGGGCGCCTATCACGGCCAGGCGGGCTTCGACACCTTCTCCAAGGTGAAGCCGGTGTTCCACCAGGCCGGCCTGAACGGCGCAGGACTGCTCAAGCCGCCTTACGGCAAGACCTTCGAAACCATGTTGCGCCTGCTTCTGCGTTGATCAGGACACCAGCATCGGCCGCCCGAGCATGCGCGACAGCACCGCCTCGGGCGAGTGGGTGTGGTCGGAAATCGCCTGCGGCGCCAGGTAGATGGTCTGCTCCATCATCGCCCGTCCGCGCATGGCCGCGTGCAGCAGCTGGTCGCTGAAGACGATCCAGGTGGAACCCGGCGGGAAGTGGAATTCCTGCTGCGGCACCTTGGCCTGGTAATCCAGGTCGGCCTTGGCCAAGTCATGCAGCTGCAGCATGCGGTGGTCATATTCCGAGCGCTTGCGCTTGGTGATATGCAGCAGCTTCATCAGCGCCGCCTGCCCCGGCCACATGCCATGGGTCTTGGGCACGAACTTCTGCGCAAAATCGCCGAACGGCTCGCCCACGCGCCACACGCGCGCCGCGGCCGGGTCGATGTTGTGGAACACGCGCAACAGGCGCTTGCCCAGCATCGGGTTGGACGGGAACGAGTCCACGTGCAGGCGGGTGTCGTCCTTGCGCCAGCTGACCGGGCGCCCGGCGATCTCGCTGGGCCGCAGCGAGGTGCCGGCGCGCGTCATGTGCGGGATGTATTCAGGGAACAGCGTGCGCACCAGCAATTCGCTGTTGTCGGCGTAGCGGCGGATCAGCGTGTACAGGTCCGCCAGGTCCTGCGGACTGCCCTGGGCGCCGCGCACCGCGGTGTCGTCGGCGCGCAGGTTGATGTTCTTGGACTTGCCGTCGGAATAGCGGCTGTCAAGGAAGCGCTCTTCGCCCGACTGGAAGCGGAAATTCAGGTTCGGGAAGTACAGCACGGCGCCCTGCTCCAGCTCGCGGCGCAGCGTGGCGCGTTCTTCGGCCGTGACCTGCGGCGCCCAGTCGGCATATGGCTGCGGGCGGATCAGGTTGAGCTGGCCGGCGGCGGGCGGCTGGGTTGAGGTCGAGGGGGCAAGGACAGGCGCTTCGGACATGGCATCCTCTGGAAACGGTCACCAGTGTTTGGGGTCGGCCGCCGGCGTGGCGGCTGGGGATGGCGGGATTTTACTCCCTGCCGTCAGCCGTGGCGCCGGCGTCACGCGGCGACTGGACCAGGATCAAGCCCGCGTAAAAAAACCCCGCGGGCCCTTGCGGGCCGGCGGGGCTTGCCGTCAGTGCTGCTGGCGCGGGTGGCGCTTACAGGCCGGCCGCGGCGCGCAGGGCAGCCGCCTTGTCGGTGGCTTCCCAAGAGAATTCCGGCTCTTCGCGGCCGAAGTGGCCGTAGGCGGCAGTCTTCTCGTAGATCGGGCGCAGCAGGTCCAGCATCTGCACGATGCCCTTCGGGCGCAGGTCGAAGTGCTCCTGCACCAGCTCGGCGATCTTGGCGTCGGGGATCTTGCCGGTGCCTTCGGTGTAGACCGTCACGTTGATCGGGCGGGCCACGCCGATGGCGTAGCTGACCTGCACCTGGCACTGGCGCGCCAGGCCCGAAGCCACCACGTTCTTGGCAACGTAGCGCGCGGCGTAGGCGGCCGAGCGGTCGACCTTGGACGGGTCCTTGCCCGAGAACGCGCCGCCACCGTGCGGCGAGGCGCCGCCGTAGGTATCGACGATGATCTTGCGCCCGGTCAGGCCGCAGTCGCCCTGCGGGCCGCCGATGACGAAGCGCCCGGTCGGGTTCACCAGGTACTTGGTTTCCTTCAGCATCTCGGCCGGCAGCACCGGCTTGATGATTTCCTCGATCACGGCTTCGCGGATCTGGGCCTGGGTGATGTCCGGCGAATGCTGGGTCGACAGCACCACGGTATCCACGCTGTGCGGCTTGCCGTCGACATAACGCACCGTCACCTGCGACTTGGCGTCCGGGCGCAGCCAGGGCAGGCGGCCGTCGCGGCGCAGCAGCGACTGGCGCTCGACCAGGCGGTGGGCATAGTAGATCGGGAACGGCATCAGTTCCGGGGTCTCGTCGCAGGCGTAGCCGAACATCAGGCCCTGGTCGCCGGCACCCTGGTTCAGGTAGTCGTCGGAGGCGCGGTCCACGCCCTGGGCGATGTCGGGCGATTGCTTGTCATAGGCGACCAGCACCGCGCAGCCCTTGTAGTCGATGCCGTAATCGGTGTTGTCGTAGCCGATGCGCTTGATCGTGTCGCGCGCGATCTGGATATAGTCGACGTTGGCGGTCGTGGTGATTTCCCCAGCCAGCACCACCAGACCGGTGTTGCAAAGCGTCTCGGCCGCCACACGCGCGTACTTGTCCTGGGCCAGGATGGCGTCGAGGACGGCGTCGGAAATCTGGTCGGCGACCTTATCGGGATGGCCTTCGGAGACGGATTCCGAAGTAAAAAGGAAGTCGTTTGCCACGAACTTATTCTCCAGGTTGGCTATTGCGTGCCAGCCCGATCAGTTCATGGCGGCGACGCTTTAGCGGTATTTCAAGCAGCCCGGTTAGAGCCGCATCGCCCCGCAAGTTGTCAGTTAACTCGGCGATACACGCTATTATACGCGCCTGCCGGGCTCGTTGCAGCGCGCCAACGGTACGGTACGGCACCCTGCCAACCAGCCGGGGGCACCGTGCCCAGATGAATCCGATGACGGCACGCTGCGCGCGGAACTGAATACCGCCATAGAAAAAACGCTGCCTGCCCGTCTGTTCCCCGGCACAGACCCGTAGCAGACCCGCTTTTCGCGCCTGATGACCTTTTTATTCTGGCTGATCTCCCGTTTTCCCCTGCGGCTGCTGCAAGCCGCGGGCGGCGCGCTCGGACTGCTGAGCGCGCGCCTGCCCGGCCGCTACGGCCAGCGCCTGCGGGAGAACTTCCGCCAGGCGTTTCCCGACGCCACCGATGCGATGATCGACGAAGCGGCCCGTTCGGCCGGACGCATGATCGTCGAGATGCCCTACTTCTGGAGCCGCAGCAAGATCGGTGCGAAGCTGCATGGCTTTGACGACTACCTGTGGCCCGAGCTGGGCAAGCTGCAGGCGCGCGGCAAGGGCATCATCATCCTGACCCCGCACCTGGGCTGCTTTGAAGTGCTGCCGCAGTCCCACGCGCTGCAGCGCCCGGTCACCGCCCTGTTCAAGCCGCCGCACCAGCCCTGGCTGCGCGACTGGATCGAAAAAATGCGCACCCGGCCCGGCATGCACATGGCGCCGGCCACGCCGCGCGGTGTGCGCATGCTGGTGAAGGCACTCAAGCGCGGCCAGGCGGTGGGCATCCTGCCCGACCAGGTGCCCAGCGGCGGCGAGGGCAACTGGGCGCCGTTCTTCGGCAAGCCGGCCTATACCATGGCACTGGTGCACCGGCTGCAGCAGCTGACCGGCGCGCCGGTGGTGGCGGTCTTTGCCGAGCGCCTGCCGCGCGGCGCCGGCTATCGCGGTCACCTGCGCGTGATCAACGACGGCGGCATGCTGCCGGACGATCCTGCCGCCGCTGCCGCGGTCATCAACCGGACTATCGAGGAACTGGTGGGCCTGTGCCCCACGCAGTACCTGTGGGCTTACAACCGCTACAAGCAACCCGCCGGAGCGGGTACCCCGGACGCGCCGGGCAATGATACCGAGCCGGCCACTGATCGATCGATTTCATGAGCCGTGTGTTCACGTGGCTTGGCATCGGCTTGCTGACGGTGCTGGGCAAGCTGCCATATCCGTTCGTCGCGCGCTTCGGCGAGGCGCTGGGAAGCCTGCTCTACCTGGTGCCGAGCGAGCGGCGCCGCGTGGTGCAGGCCAACCTGCGCCTGTGTTTCCCGGACCGGACCGAGGCCGAAATCGATGAACTGTCGCGGCAGAGCTTCCGCATCCTGTTCCGCAGCTTTGCCGAACGCGGCATCTTCTGGACCGGCAGTGAGGCGCAGATGCGCCGCTGGGTGCAGATCGACGACCAGGCCGGCCTGGTGGCCCTGGATGGCACCCCGCATATCCTGGTGACGCTGCACCTGTCGGGCGTGGAAGCCGGTGCGATCCGACTCACCATCGACCTGCGCGAGCATCTCGGCCGCTCCGGCGCATCGCTCTATACCAGGCAGAAGAACGACCTGTTCGACCACTTCCTGAAGCACGCGCGCGGGCGCTTCGGCGCCAACATGATCTCGCGCAACGACAGCGCGCGCGACATCCTGCGCTGCCTGAAGAAGGGCGAGGCGCTGCAGCTGATCGCCGACATGGATTTCGGCGAGCGCGACTCGGAGTTCGTGCCGTTCTTCGGCGTGCAGGCGCTGACACTGACCTCGGTGTCGCGGCTGGCGCGCCTGACCGGGGCCAAGGTCGTGCCGATCTACACCGAGATGCTGCCCGACTACCAGGGCTATGTGCTGCGCATCCTGCCGCCCTGGGAAGACTACCCCGGCGCAAGCGTCACCGACGACACGCGCCGCATGAATGCCTTCTTCGAGGACTGCATCCGCCCGCGCGTACCCGAGTACTACTGGGTGCACAAGCGCTTCAAGCACCGCCTGCCGGGCGAGCCCGAGATCTACTGAGCGCGCCGGCACGTCCGGCGCCGCGCAGCTACAATCCCCACCATGAAACTCCAGTTCACCAAGATGCACGGCGCGGGCAACGACTTTGTCGTGCTCGACGGCATCCACCAGCAGATCGACCTGACCCCGGCGCAATGGCGTGCGCTGGCCAGCCGGCATTTCGGCGTTGGCGCTGACCAGATCCTGATCGTTGAAAAGCCGTCCCGCCCCGATGTCGACTTCCGCTACCGGATCGTCAATGCCGATGGCAGCGAGGTGGAGCACTGCGGCAACGGCGCGCGCTGCTTTGTGCGTTTTGTCACCGACAAGGGCATGACCGACAAGCGCTCGGTGCGCGTCGAAGTGATGAACGGCGTCATTACCCTGACGCTGCAGGACGACGGCCAGGTCACGGTGGACATGGGTGCGCCCGAACTGGAACCGGCGCGCGTGCCGTTCCGTGCGGAAGGCCTGCCCACCCGCGCGGAAGGCGCGGACACGCTGTACGGCCTGGAGGTCAACGGCCGCACCGAATGGATCTCGGCGGTATCGATGGGCAATCCGCACGCGGTGCAGGTGGTGGACGACGTGGAGAACTTCCCGGTGCTGCAGGACGGCCCGGTGGTGGAGCACCATGCCGCCTTCCCCAACCGCGTCAATGCCGGCTTCATGCAGGTGCAGGACCGCCATGCCATCCGGCTGCGCGTCTACGAACGCGGTGCCGGCGAAACCCTGGCCTGCGGCACCGGCGCCTGCGCGGCCGTGGTGGCCGGCATCCGGCGCGGCCTGCTGGACTCGCCGGTGCGGGTGCATACCCACGGCGGCGATCTGACCATTGCCTGGGACGGCGGCGCGGAACCGGTGCGCATGACCGGCCCGGCCACCACCGTGTTTGAAGGCAGCATTGACCTGGCAGCCCTGCCGGCCTGACCATAGGGGCTGTGCGCCCCTGTCCACACGCCCCGCATTCCTTGCCGCGGAGCCCCAGCCGGGGCGCTCATTCCCTTGATCTTGCTGGTCAGACCGATGGAGCGCCCATGCCGCTGGACGATTTCCGCATTACCTCGGGCAAGCGTTTTCGCCTTGCCGACTTCGACCCGGGCAGCAAGCCGCTGTCGTGCGGCAAGAAAGAAGAAGACCTGGCCCGCATCATCGAGCTGAGCAACGCCCTCGACGCGCAGCAGGATATCTTTTACGCCGAGCACCGGCGCAGGCTGCTGGTGGTGCTGCAGGGCATGGATACCAGCGGCAAGGACGGCACCGTGCGCGGCGTGTTCCGCAGCTTCGATCCGCTGGGCATCCGCGTGGTGGGCTTCAAGTCCCCGTCGCCGGAGGAACTGGCGCGCGACTTTCTATGGCGCATCCACCTGCAGGTTCCGAAGACGGGCGAGATCGTGGTCTTCAACCGCAGCCACTATGAAGACGTACTGATCACGCGCGTGCACAACTGGATCGACGCCGCCGAGTGCGAGCGGCGCTTCCGCCAGATCCGGGACTTCGAGTCGATGCTGACCGAGACCGGCACCACCATCGTCAAGTGCTTCCTGCACATATCACGCGACGAGCAGAAGGCACGGCTCGAAGCGCGCCTGGCGGATCCGGAGAAACACTGGAAGTTCGACACCAACGACCTCGCCGAGCGCAAGCACTGGAAGGCCTACATGGACGCCTACGAGGCTGCCATCATGGCGACCAGCACGCCCGAATGCCCGTGGTACGTGGTGCCGGCCGACTCCAAGACACACCGCAACCTGATGGTGGCGGAGATCCTGACCAGGGTCTTCGAGGACCTGAAGCCGGCCTACCCGCCCGCCCGGCCGGAACTGGCCAGTACCAAGGTCGACTGAGCCGCCCGGCCGCCTCAGCCACCGTTGCCGCGGTGCACGTCGTGCGTGACGAAGGGGTGCTCGCGGCTGGGCATCGCCAGCCATTGCGGGTGGCGCAGGGTCTGGCGGATATCGTCCAGCCCGCTGGTCCAGTGCTCATGCATGGTGAGCGCGCCGAACTGGTAGTCCTTGGCCAGGTTCTCGAACGACTTGTCGCGGTAGATCAGCTGGATTACGTTGCGGCGCGCGTCGCAGGCCTGCTCCGCCGCGCGGCGGTACCAGGCGTTGTCGCGCTTTGACGGCGGCACCAGCGCCATTACCTCGTTGAGCATGCGGCGCATGTTCTGCTGCTCGCGCATGTAGTCGGTAATGGCCCGCGTGCGGCTGGAGTACTGGATGTCCTTCTGGCGCTCGGCCACGTCGACCAGGTCGTGCGGCAGCTTGCCGCGCGCGCTCCACAGGTCGACCTGGAAAATCAGCGCGTCGCGCCGCGGCTGCGCCGTCAGCACCTCGGCCAGCGGCGTGTTCGATACCAGCCCGCCATCCCAGTAGTACTCGCCATCGATCTCCACCGCCGGAAAGCCCGGCGGCAGCGCGCCCGAGGCCATGAAATGCTCGGGGCAGAGCTTGTCGCGGGTATTGTCGAAGTAGGCGAAATTGCCGGTGCGCACATTGACCGCCCCCACCGAGACGCGCATCAGGTCGGGGCGGTGGTTGATCAGGTCGAAGTCGGCAAAACGCTCGAGCGTCGCCTTCAGCGGCGTGGTGTCGTAGAAGCTGACATGGCTCGGGTCCGAGTAGCGCGACATCAGCTCCGGCCAGCCGCGCGGCTGGAAGAAGCCACGCTGGCCTTCCAGCATGGCACGCGCTGCATGCAGGCCATCGAACCAGATCCGCATTGGCTCGGGCCAGCCTTCGGCATGGTCGGCGAACCAGGAATGCGACAGGCTGGGCAGCCACGGCTGCGCGCAGATGTACTCCCAGAAGGCGCGCAGTTGTTCCACGCGGCGCCGGGGCGGATTGCCGGCGATGATGGCGGCGTTGAGCGCACCGATCGAGATGCCGGCAACCCAGTTCGGGTAGATGCCGCCCTCGGCAAGGCCCTGGTACACGCCGGCCTGGTAGGCCCCGAGCGCGCCGCCGCCCTGCAGCACCAGCGCGCGCACGGCATAGGCCTCGTGCGCCGGCCGGTCCGGGGCCTTGGCGGCCCGGCGCACCGGCTTGCGCGGCTGCACCTGCGCGCCGCGTTCGGCCAGGGAATCGGCATTGGCGCCGCTTTCAGCCTTGGCCTGCGTTGGCTGCCGTGCCATCTGCCGTGCCGTCTTTTCCTGCCGCTCTTGCGGCACTTGCCGTACTTGCCGCTCCTGCCGTTCTTTTTCCGCCACGCCGCGCTCCTGCCGATTGGAAAGTCCGCCTGCCCGCCAGATGCTTAACGGGCGCCGCTTGGCGGCGCCCCTTGCCATCAACGGTTTCAGACGCCGTAGCGCTGACGATAGGCCGCCACCGCCTCGCGCGAGGCCGACAGCGCGGGGTCCTGCGACGCATCGAGGTAAGCCAGCAGGTCCTTCAGGCTGGCGATGGCGATCACCGGGATGCCATACTCACGCTGCACGTCCTGCACGGCGGAATGGGTGCCGACCTGCTCGGCGGTACCGCTCTTCTCCATGCGGTCCAGTGCGATCAGCACCGCGGCCGGCTCGGCGCCGGCGGCGCGGATCATGTTTACCGATTCGCGCACCGAGGTACCGGCGGAGATCACGTCGTCGACGATGACCACCTTGCCCTGCAGCTTGGCCCCGACCAGCGTGCCGCCTTCGCCGTGGTCCTTGGCTTCCTTGCGGTTGTAGGCGAAGCCGACGTCACGTCCCATGCCAGCCAGCGCCACCGCGGTGGCCGACGCCAGCGTGATGCCCTTGTAGGCCGGCCCGAACAGCACGTCGAACTGCACGCCCGAGGCCAGCAGCGTTTTGGCATAGAATTGCGCCACCTCGCCCAGCATCGCACCCTGGTTGAACAGGCCGGCATTGAAGAAGTAAGGCGACTTGCGGCCTGCCTTGGTGACGAACTCGCCAAACGACAGCACGCCCGCATCGAGCGCAAAGCGGATAAAGGTCTGGCTGAGATCGGCACCCGCGGGCGGTTTCTGCTGCGTCATCATTTCTCTCTGAATTCAAAATTTCCCCGAATGTTACGGATTATCAGCGCCAACCTCAACGGCATCCGCTCCGCGTCGAAGAAGGGCTTTTTCGACTGGATGGGCAAGCAGGACGCGGACATGGTCTGCGTGCAGGAACTGAAGGCCCAGGAGGCCGACATGACCGAAGCGTTCCTGGCGCCACATGGCTACCATGGTTTTTTCCATTACGCCGAGAAGAAGGGCTACAGCGGCGTGGGCCTGTACACGCGGCACAAGCCGGAGCGGGTGGTCACCGGCTTCGGTAATTCCGAGTTCGACAGCGAGGGCCGCTACGTCGAAGTGCAGTATCCGCACCTGGCAGTGATCTCGGTCTACGTGCCGTCGGGTTCCAGCGGCGAGGAACGCCAGCTTGCCAAGTTCCGCTTCATGGAAGCGTTCCTGCCGCACCTGTTGCAACTCAAGGCGAGCGGGCGCGAGATCGTGCTGTGCGGCGACGTCAACATCGCGCACAAGGAAATCGACATCAAGAATTGGAAGGGCAACCTGAAGAACTCAGGCTTCCTGCCGGAGGAGCGCGCCTGGATCGGCGAACTGTTCGACGTCCATGGCTATGTGGACGTGTTCCGCAAGCTGGATCCGCGCCCCGAGCAGTACACGTGGTGGAGCAACCGCGGCCAGGCCTATGCCAAGAACGTGGGATGGCGGATCGATTACCACCTGGCCACGCCGAAGATCGCCGATACCGCGCGGCTTTGCTCGATCTACAAGGACGAGAAGTTCAGCGACCACGCGCCGCTGTCGATCGATTACGCCTATCCGCTCTGAGCGCAGCCATCAGGCCGCCCGGACCTCCTCAAGCAGTTCCGGGTGGCGGTCCAGCAGCCTGAGCAGTTTTACCAGCGCAAGCGGCGGCTTGGTCCGGCCAGTCTCGTAGCGCGAGAATGCATTGACCCCGCCGCCGAAGATCTCTGCGGCTTCGCGCTGGTCGAGGTGGAGTTTCTTGCGGACTTGCATGATGTAAGTCGGATCGACAAGCGAGGCGTTGACTTGCTTGTTGAAGGCGAGCGCCAGCGGTCCGATCCGCTCTTCCTCTTCCTGGCCCAGCACACCTTCTCCACACTGAGCACACCAGTCGGCAAGGACCGCTTCGATTACCGTGGACTCGCCACGGTAGGTATAGACAAAGTCTTTCCGCCCCCTTTCGAGTTCGGCGCCTCCACATACTGGGCATCGCATAGACAGCTCCTCTGGCAAGGCGGCGCACGCGCTAGCGCGCCTTGAACGACACAATCAGGACTTCCTCGGTCACTGTCAGCTTCAGGTATATCGCTCCATACGATGTGCATGGGCGATACACATCCTGCCAGACGGTATGGTCGACGTAGGTCGTCATGCTTTTGTAGAAGTCGGCGGGCTGGATCCTGGCGACTACATCAAGGACGTCGCCGCGGGCGAGACACATGTTCCTGGCGCCCTGGAACGCTGCCATCGTCAAGCTGACCCGCCCTGCCGCAATCAACTCCCGGACCCGCCACAGCGGGTAATGCGCCGTTCCCTTCCCCATGCAAATTAACCTACTTGGTTAGAAGCTGCAAGCCGCGAACTGTGCCAAATCGCAATAATCCAATCCGTACAAACCCCTGCGACCGGCCCCCATCCCCGCTACAATGCAGGTTCCCCACAGCGCCCGGCAGGGGAGATTTCTCATATCCAAAGCATTCCCCCGCACTTCATTGAGTGAGTCAGCCATGGTTTTCAAAGTGTTCGTCGATGGTCAGGAAGGCACCACCGGTCTCCGGCTGCTTGACTATCTTTCCGGCCGTTCCGACGTGGAACTGCTGCGCATTGCCGATGACAAGCGCAAGGACCCGGCCGAACGAGCACGATTCCTGAATGCCGCCGACGTCGCCTTCCTGTGCCTGCCCGATGTGGCCTCGCGCGAGGCGGTATCGCTGGTGACCAACCCGAACACCTGCGTGATCGACGCCAGCACGGCGTTCCGCACCGCCGACAGCTGGGCCTACGGCCTGCCCGAGCTGGCGCGCGGCCAGCGCGAGAAGATCCGCGACAGCAAGCGCATTGCGGTGCCGGGCTGCCACGCCAGCGCCTTCGTGCTGGCAGTGCGTCCGCTGGTGGACGCCGGCGTGCTGCCAGCCGACTACCCGGTTTCGGCGTTCTCGCTGACCGGCTACAGCGGCGGCGGCAAGTCGATGATTGCCGAGTTCGAAGCCGGCGGTAACCCGAAGCTGGACAGCCCGCGTCCGTACGCGCTGGGCCTGGAACACAAGCACCTGCCCGAGATGCGCGTGCAGGCCGGCCTGGCGCAGGCGCCGGTCTTCAACCCGATCGTCGGCAACTTCCTGAAGGGCCTGGCGGTGACGGTGCCGGTGTTCACGGACCGGCTGGCGCGCAAGGTCAGCGCCGAGCAGATCGTCGAGATCTACCGCAAGCACTATGAAGGCGAGCAGTTCGTGCGCGTGATGCCGTACAACAGCGCCGACAACCTCGACGGCGGCTTCTTCGACGTGCAGGCCAACAACGACACCAACCGTGTCGACCTGTTCGTGTTCGGCAATGCCGAGCGCCTGAACCTGGTGGCTCGCCTGGACAACCTGGGCAAGGGCGCGGCCGGCGCCGCGGTGCAATGCATGAACGTGCATGTGGGCGCCGACGAGGCCACGGGGCTGCGCGCCTGACGCTGCAGCCAGCCCTGAATGAGGAAAAAGCCGGCATTGCCGGCTTTTTTCATTGGCGTCAGCGGACCGCTCAGCGTTGCAGCGGCTTTTGCCGGTCGTCGTCGCCGCTGTCCACCGGCGCGCCGCCCAGGCCCGCCATATTGGCGCGGTATGGCGGCAGCTTCTCCACCGTGGTATTGCTCGCGCGCGCATAGAGCGGCAGCACCTCCGGCAGGTGCTTCTCCAGGTCGGCGATGCGGCTCCGCCCGGACGGATGCGTGGACAGGAACTCGGTGCCGGACTGGCTCACCTTGCCCATTTTCTGCCACAGCGACACCGCGGCGCGCGGATCATAGCCGGCGCGCGCGGCGATATCCATGCCGATCAGGTCCGCCTCGGATTCATCCGCACGCGAGAAGCGCAGCGTCAGCAGGTGGGCGCCGGTGCCGAGCGCCATATTGCCAAGGTTGCCGAAGCCGAACAGCTGCGAGATCACGTTGGCGCCGAGGTTGGTGATCTCGGACTTGGCGGCGCGCTCGCGCGCATGCTCCTGCAGCGCGTGGGCGATCTCGTGGCCCATCGCCATGGCGATCTCGTCGTCGGTCAGCTTGAGCTGGTCGAGCAACCCGGTATAGAAAGCGATCTTGCCGCCCGGCATGCAGAACGCATTGACCTGCCTGGAGCCGATCAGGTTGATCTCCCACTGCCACTGCCGCGCGCGCTCGTTCCAGCGTGCGGTCTGCGGCAGCAGCCGCTTGCCGATCGTGCGCAGGCGCACCAGCTGAGGGTTGTCGGCGGCGGCCAGTGCATGCTTGGCGATGGCTTCCTGCTTGAGCTGCTCGTATTCCTGCGCGGCCTGCTGCTCGATGGCCTCGACCGGCACGATCTTGCGCACGGCCGAGCCGCTGCGGTCCAGCCGGATGCCGCCAGCCTCGCTGTCCTGCGCCTGGGCGGGCAGGCACCAGGCCATGGGCGCCGCCACCGCGGCCAGCGCCAGCGCGCGGACCAGCCGGTCACGGGTAGGACGCTGAACACCTTGCAGGCGGCGGAGCATTTGCGGTTCCTCGGACGCAGTGGAAGACCAGGCAGGCGGATCGGTGATCCGCGGCAACGATGCCGTGCCGGATGTGGCGGGCAGGCAAACAGGTGATGCAATAATACACGGCGCCCGCGCAGCCGCGCGGCGCTTCACGCCGGCCCGTTCATGACCTTCCAGACCTATCTCGATATCTTCCGCAACCGCCGCATCGGCGCCATGCTGGCGCTGGGCTTCGCCTCCGGGCTGCCGCTGGCGCTGACCTCCGGCACCCTGCAGGCATGGATGACGGTCGAGGGGCTGGATATCAAGACCATCGGCTTCTTCTCGCTGGTGGGCCAGGCCTATATCTTCAAGTTCCTGTGGGCGCCGCTGATGGACCGCTACACGCCGCCGCTGCTGGGGCGCCGGCGCGGCTGGCTGCTGGTGACGCAGCTGGGGCTGGTGCTGGGCATCGCCGGCATGGCCTTCTGCCCGCCGCGCGAGGCGCTGTGGACGCTGGCGGCGCTGGCCACGCTGGTGGCCTTCCTGTCGGCCTCGCAGGACATCGTCTTCGACGCCTACAGCACCGACGTGCTGCGCCCGCCCGAGCGCGGCGCCGGCGCGGCGGTCAAGGTGCTGGGCTACCGGCTGGCGATGCTGGTCTCGGGCGGCCTGGCGTTATGGCTGGCCGACCGCGTGCTGGGCTGGCAGCAGACCTACCTGCTGATGGCGGCGCTGATGGGCGTGGGTATCGTCACGCTGCTGTGGGCACCGGAACCCGACGTGCCCGCACGCGCGCCGCGCTCGCTGGAAGAGGCGGTGGTCGGGCCGCTGCGCGACTTCTTTGGCCGCCAGGGCGCGTGGTGGCTGCTGCTGCTGATCGTGCTGTACAAGCTCGGCGACGCCTTTGCCGGCAGCCTGTCGACCACCTTCCTGATCCGCGGCGTGGGCTTCTCGGCGGGCGAGGTGGGCATCGTCAACAAGACCCTGGGGCTGGCCGCCACCATCATCGGCGCGCTGTTCGGCGGCACGCTGATGGTGCGCCTGGGCCTGTACCGCTCGCTGATGCTGTTCGGCGTGCTGCAGGCGGTGTCTAACCTGGGCTACTGGATCCTCGCGGTGACGCCGCCGCACCTGTGGACCATGGGAGCGACCATTGCGGTCGAAAACCTGTGCGGGGGCATGGGCACGGCGGCCTTCGTGGCGCTGCTGATGACGCTGTGCAACCGCTCGTTCTCGGCCACGCAGTACGCGCTGCTGTCGGCGCTGGCGTCGGTGGGCCGGGTCTATGTGGGGCCCACTTCCGGCTATATGGTCGAGGCCTGGGGCTGGGCGCCGTTCTACCTGGGCACCGTGGTGGTGGCGCTGCCCGGCGTGATGCTGCTCTGGGCCATGCGCCACACCGTGCATCGCTACGAGGCCCAGGCGCGCGAAGCGATCGCCTGAGCCCGCGCCTGCCTCACTCCTTGTAGTAGACGATCTGGTGCGAGCTGGCGATCAGCTCGCCGCCGGCGCTCCATAGCTGCGCGCGCTGGTCGAAGAAGCCCTGCCTGAACACCTGCGCCTGCGCGCTGGCCAGCACGTGGCTGTCGCCCAGCGCCGCCAGCGTGGCCGCGTCGGCATGGAAATAGGTGGTCATCGACACCGTGCCGGCCGGCACGAAGCCCGCGCGCTTGAGGAAGATGCGCGGGTAGAAGCTGTCGGCCCAGGCCGCCACCGCGGCAAAGTCCGGCGTGCGCGCCGGCGCGTCGCGCAGCCAGAACTGCGTCAGGCTGTCCGGGTGCTCGGTGCCGGCCTCGGCGGTCGGCTTGGCGCCGCGCACCGGGCGCATGTCGTAGGACTTGAGCCAGCGCACCGGCGCAAACCCGCTCATCGCCACGAGGGCTTCGGCCGCCGGCACCTCCGGCATCAGCGCCTCGCCGCAGGCCCAGGTCTCGCGGCGCACCGCAAACATGGCGGTGGCGGTGGTGGCCACGGCATCGCCCTGGCGCAGCTCCAGCGTCCAGTGCTGGGTCGAGCGGTTGGTGCGCACCGGGCGCGCCTCGATCTCGAACGGACCCTCGGCGATCGGCCCGGCAAAGTTGACCGTCAGCGAGACCGGGTCGCCCAGGCGCTGCGGATGGTCCAGCGCCGCCTGCAGCAGCGTGGCGGCGGTGATGCCGCCGAACGGACCGATCATGTTCCAGTACTCGGGCGTGGTGCGGCCCAGGAAGCGGTGCTCGCCGGCCGGCTCCAGCGCCAGCGCGTCGTCAAAGGGATGGAGCGGCCTGGCGGCGGTGGCCGCCCGGGTCTGGGGCGCAGTGGACATGGCTGGTATGGGTTGGTGACTCGCAGGGAATAGCACGATCGTTCGATCGCTCTGCCTACACTAACCGTAGTCAGCGTTCGGGTCAAGACGCCAGTATTCCAGCCGCTGGCACCGTGGCGCCCGCATCAGCCTTGCACCCGCCGCCGCAGCGGCAGGCTCCAGCCCAGCTGGTTGGCGACCACGCCCAGCAGCACCAGCGCCATGCCGGCGATCTGCAGCGGGCCCAGCACCACGCCGAACACCATCACGTCGATCACGATCGCCACCAGCGGATAGATAAAGGACAGTGTGGCGATCGACACGACGTTGAGCCGCTGGAACGCGCCATACAGCAGCGTGTACATCACGCCCGTATGCACCAGCCCCAGCGCCAGCAGCGCGGCCCAGGTGCCGGTGCCATAGCTGCCGGCCGCGGGATGTGCCAGCGGCGCCAGCATCAGCACGCCCAGCACCATCTGCAGCCCGGCGATCTGGCCTGGCGGGATGGCCTGCAGCCGCCGCGTGGCCAGGGTCGTCACCGCATACAGCAGTGCCGCCAGCAGGCCCAGGCCGATGCCGGCCAGCATCGCAGTGCCAGTGGCGCCATGCTCCAGCCCGGTGATCAGCATCACCCCGGCAAAGGCCAGCACCAGCCATGGCAGCCGCGCGAACGGGAACGGCTCGCGCTGGATCACCGAGGTCAGCAGCAGCAGGAAGAACGGCTGGGTGTGGTAGACCACCGTGGCAATGGCGATGCCGCTGTACGCATACGCCGAGAACAAGGCCAGCCAGTTGAGCACCAGCGTGACGCCGCCCAGCGCCAGCCAGCCAAGCTGCGCGCGGCTCATCCGCACCCAGCCGCGCTGCAGCGTCAGCACGCCCAGCAGCGCCGCGCCGCCGAACAGGCAGCGGAAGAAGACCACATCGAGCGGCGGCTGGCCGCTGGTGACCACGAACCAGCCGATGGTGCCGGACAGCAGCATGGCCGCGACCATGCGCCAGGCGCCGCCTGGCAAGGGTTGTTGCGAGGGCATGACGGACTCCGGTCAGACAATGGCCGCATTGTTCCATCATGCGATCTGCTCAACAATCCCCTCAGAGCTCAATTAGTATTTGATCTGAAGTCAAAGAAAGAGGACGTGCCATGCCGGATATGCCACTTAATGCGATGGCCGTGTTTGCGCGCGTGGTCGAGTGCGGCAGCTTTTCGGCTGCCGCACTCGACCTGGGCATGACGCCGTCGGCGGTCAGCCGGCACGTCTCCCGGCTGGAAGCCACGCTCGGCGCCAGCCTGCTGCAGCGGACCACGCGCGCCTTTGCATTGACTGAGCTGGGCCAGTCGGTCTACGCCGCCTGCGCCCGCATGACCGCGGCAGCGCGCGACGTCACCGCGCTGGCCGGCGAGCACGGCGGCACGCCGCATGGCGTGCTGCGCGTGAGCGCGCCGGTCTCGTTCGGGCAGGCCTGGCTGGCGCCGCGGCTGCCGGCGCTGCTGGCCAGATACCCGGGGCTGGACCTGCAGCTGACGCTGGCCGACCGCATGGTCGACCTGGTCGAAGAAGGGATGGACGTGGCCGTACGCATCGCGCGCGAACTGGCGCCCGGGCTGGCTGCGCGCCCGCTGCGCGAGGTGCGCTACCGGCTGGTGGCCTCGCCCGGCTACCTGGCCCGCCACGGCACGCCGGCCACGCCCGCCGACCTGCCCGCCGCACGCTGCCTGTACCTGGGCTACGGCAACTTCGGCGAGCGCTGGGCCATGCGCCACCAGGCCGGCGGCGAGAAAGTGGAGGTGCGCATCCCGCCGCGCCTGACGCTGAACAACAGCCTGGCGATCATGAGCATGGTGGAGCGCGATGCCGGCATCGGGCTGGTGCCGGACTTCTCATTGGGCGATGCGCTGGACCAGGGCCGGGTCGTCACCGTGCTGGCCGACTGGGACATCCTCGAACCCTACATCGGCACGGCCTACGCGGTCTACACGCCCACCCGGCATGTACCGCCCAAGGTGCGCGCCTTTGTCGATCACCTGGCCGGCACCGCCGACGACGCGCCGCGCTGATCACCGCGCCGACTGGCCCAGGACCCGGCGCAGCAACCACAGCATCGCGCCGCGCACGCGCACGGCATCGGCCCCGGCCTCGATCTCCAGCGCGGCCCGGTCGAATGCCGCCGACAGCAGCGGCGCCACATCGCCCTGCGGGTCCACGCCCGCGGCCTCCAGCCCCTCGCGCAGCGTGCGGGCGGCGTTGGCGTCGTCCAGCGCGAGCATTTCGCGCAGTCCCAGCACCGCCGGCCCTTCCACCAGCAGCAGGCGCGTGCGGCCCGGCACCGTCATTGCGTCCAGGTAGGCCTGCGCCCCGGCGATCAGGGCGTCCGCGGCATCCAGCCCCGCGGGCGCCGCGGCTTCAATATCGTCCGCCACCGCGGCAGCCTCCTCCGCCAGCACGTGCCGGAACAGGTCGCGCTTGTCGGCGAAATGGTGGTACAGCGCGCCGCGCGTGATGCGGGCGGCGGCGCAGATGTCAGGGGTAGAGGTCTCCCCGTAGCCGCGGCTGACAAACAGCGTGCGCGCGGCATCGAGCAGCGCCTGCCGGGTTGCCCCGGTACGTTCGCGGTTGGATCTGGCCACCATTGCCTCCTTGCATACATGCAGCCTGTATCTTAATATGGATTTACATACAGGCTGCATGTATCTGAATAACAGAGGAGCATCCATGAAAATCACCAGCTACTACCCCGTCATCATGACCGGCGAGGTTGCCGGCACGGCCGCGTTCTACCAGCGCCATTTCGGCTTTGTGGCGCTGTTCACCAGCGACTGGTACGTGCACCTGCAACTGGCCGGCGATCCGTCGGTCAACCTCGCGGTGCTGGACGGCACCCACGAGACCATCCCCGCCCCGGCCCGGGGCCAGCGCGCCAGGGGATTGCTGCTGAACTTCGAAGTGGAAGACCCGGATGCGGTCCATGACCGCCTGCGGGCGGCCGGGCTGCCGATCCTGCTGCCGCTGCGCGACGAGGCCTTCGGGCAGCGGCATTTCATTACCGCCGACCCGAACGGCGTGCTGATCGACATCATCAAGCCGATCCCGCCGTCGGGGGAGTTTGCCGCGCAGTACGAGGCGGGCGCGCTGCCTAGCTGACGCGCCTGGCTCAGGCCGCGCAGACCCGGTACACCGCCAGGCTGCCGCGCCAGTTGCCGCCCCAGTTGACGGTCACGCCTTCGTGCATCACCACGCGGTCGATCACGCGCAGGCCGACCTTGGGCGCCAGCGCCTCGAAGTCGCTGATGGTCAGCACGCGCACATTGGGCGTGTTGTACCACTGGTAGGGCAGAGATTCCGATACCGGCATGCGGCCGCGGAACACCGACAGCCGGTGCGGCCAGTAGCCGAAGTTCGGGAACGAGACGATGCACTCGCGCCCCACCCGCAGCGTGTCGCGCAGCACCTGCGCGGTGTTGTGGATGGTCTGCAGCGTCTGCGACAGGATCACCGTGTCGAAGCTCTTGTCCTCGAACAGCGCCAGCCCGCCCTCCAGGTTCTGCTGGATGACATGGACGCCCTTCTGCGCGCACGCCAGCACGCCTTCGTCGCGGATCTCGATGCCGTAGGCCTGCACGTCGAGCTCGTCCTGCAGCACGCGCAGCAGGCTGCCGTCGCCGCAGCCCAGGTCGAGCACGGTGGAATGGGGTTCGATCCAGCGCGCGATTGCGCGGAAATCGGGGCGCAGCGCCAGGATATTGGGATTGGCCAGTGCGTTCATGCGCCGATCTCCTCTGCGATACGGTCGTAGTAGGCGCGCATCAGGTTGTGATAGCGCGGGTCGTCGAGCAGGAAGGCATCGTGGCCGTGCGGCGCATCGATCTCGGCGTACGAGACCGGGCGCTTGTTGTCCAGCAGCGCCTTGACCAGCTCGCGGCTGCGGCTGGGCGCGAAGCGCCAGTCGGTGCCGAAGCTCGCCACCAGGAAGCTGGCCTGGGTCTGCGCCATCGCGCGCGTCAGGTCGCCGCCGAAGGCCAGCGCCGGGTCGAAGTAGTCGAGCGCGCGCGTGATCAGCAGGTAGGTGTTGGCGTCGAAGTACTCGGCGAACTTGTCGCCCTGGTAGCGCAGGTAGCTCTCCACCTGGAACTCGACATCGAAGGAGAAGCGGATGTCGTCGGTCTTCAGCTCGCGGCCGAATTTCTCGGCCATGTCCTCGTCCGACAGGTAGGTGATATGGCCGATCATGCGCGCCACGCGCAGGCCGCGCTTGGGCTTGACGCCATGCGCGTAGTAGTTGCCGCCGTGGAAATCAGGGTCCGACAGGATGGCGCTGCGCGCGACCTCGTTGAAGGCGATATTCTGCGCCGAGAGCTTGGGTGTGGACGCGACCACGATGCAGTGGCGCAGGCGCTCCGGGTACAGCAGGCTCCAGGCCACCGCCTGCATGCCGCCCAGGCTGCCGCCCATCACCGCGGCGAACTGCGTGATGCCGAACGCGTCGGCCACGAGCACCTGCGCATTGACCCAGTCTTCCACCGTCACCACCGGGAACGCCGCGCCGTAGGGCGCGCCGGTGGCCGGATTGAGGCTCATCGGGCCGGTCGAGCCGAAGCACGAGCCCAGGTTGTTGACGCCGATGACGAAAAAGCGATTGGTATCGAGCGGCTTGCCGGGCCCGACCATGTTGTCCCACCAGCCCACGTCGCGCGGGTCTTCCGCATAGACGCCGGCCACATGGTGCGAGGCATTGAGCGCGTGGCACACCAGCACCGCGTTGGAGCGGGCCGCATTGAGCGTGCCATAGGTCTCGACCATCAGGTCGTAGCCGGCAATGGACGAGCCGTTGCGCAGCTTCAGCGGCTCGGCAAAGTGCATGCGCTGCGGCGCAACCACGCCGACCGAATCGGGCGGCAGGTCGAACGCGGCAGGCGCGGCGGTCGGCAGGGCGACATCAGTCATGGAATCCGGCCCGTGGCGAACGGGCATAAAAAAACCCGACCGGCATTTGCGTATAAAGCGTCGCAGCCAAGTCGGGATTCACTGGATTCCTTGCGGGATTCCGCGTGCCGGCGCCATCCACTACCGTGGAGGCATGGGGCGCCGACCCAACCTCTTTAGCCGCATTTGTAGTGGCAACCCGGAACTTGGTCCCTTGGCTGCCGCGCGCCCGCAAGCCAGTCATCAAATCGGCGCGACCGGGCAATTATAGAGCAATCGGCCCGGCATGTTGATTTAGAACCCATTTCACAATGAAGATGGGGACGCGTTCAAGCCAGGCGCGGCGCAGGCTAGGCGCGGGCCGCCGGCCTTGGTCATTCCAAGGTCAAGGCCCGTAACGACGCATGCGCCGCGCCTGGCTTGAACCCGAAGGGAAGGCTGCTGCCGGGCCCCTTCTTCATTGTGAAATGGGTTCTTAACCCAGCAAGACCCTCAGGTGCGCCTCGGCATGGTCCGACGGCGACTTGCGGAAGCCGCTCTTGGCATAGCGGTGCCACTGGCCCTGCACCACCGCCATGATCAGCGCCGCGCGTGCGGGAATATCGGCATCCGCCGGGAACGCGGCCTGCGTCACCGCCATCTTCAGGCACTGGCGCAGCGAGGCCTCGATGCGGTCCACCACCTGGTTGATGCGCTCCTGCAGGCGTTCGTGCTCGCCCACCAGCGCCTCGCCGGTCAGCACGCGCGTCATGCCAGGGTTCTTCTCGGCAAACGACAGCAGCATGCGCACAATGGCGTGGGCCTGGCGCAGGCCGTGCTCTTCCTTGTCGGTGATCTGGTTGATCAGGCCGAACACGGTCTGCTCGATAAAGCCGATCAGGCCCTCGTACATCTGCGCCTTGCTGGCGAAATGGCGGTACAGCGCCGCCTCCGACACGCTCAGGCGCGCGGCCAGCGCCGCCGTTGTGATCTTCTCCCCGCGCGGGTGCTCCAGCATGGTGGCCAGGGTCTGCAGGATCTGCACGCGGCGCTCGCCCGGGCGCGGGCGCTTGCGCGCCGGCGTGGCCGGCGGCTGGCCTCCGTCCTGCGCATCCTGCGCACTGCCTGAAATGACCGCCTCTGGCTCGCGCCCGTTGCTTTGCGTCATGACCCGATTCTCCGCATTCGTCGTTGGAGTTGATGCATCGATTGTACTTTTATGTCCACATAGGCCGGCCGGTTCGGCACGCGGGCGCGCACGCGCCGCACGTTGTCGGGCTGCGCCTGCGGTGCCTGGGTCTCCGCGGCCACCAGCGTCACCGACTGCTCCTGCGCGGCGTGGCCGACATGGCGCCGGTCCTCCGCCTCCAGCGTCGAGCGTACCGCGGCATCGCGCCGGCTGCCGTCGTCGCGCACCGCGGGCACCTCATGCGGGCGCGATGGCGCGATCGTGCGCAGGTAGCCCGTCACCCACGCGGTGCGGATGCCGGTGCCGGCATAGCGCTTGAGGTGCGACACGGTGTCTTCCACCAGCACCGCGCGATGTGGCGCGATGCGGGTCTGCACCAGCAACCGGCGCAGCATGCGGCGGTCCGGCTTGGGCCGCAGGTGGCCATGCACCCACATCTGCTCGATTGCCACCACGCGCTCGAAACAATGCCGTATGCCCGCTATCTCTAGCACCGCCCGCGCGTAGTCCTGCGGCGCATTGGTGACCAGGATCTTGCGCCCCGGCAGGCGCCGCAGGTGCGCGGCCAGCCCGCGCCGCACCCGCACCATGTCGGCCAGCGCCGGGAATTCATGCGCGGCGCGCAGGAAGTCAGCCGGATCCACGCCGTGGTGCCGGATCATGCCGAGCAGCGTGGCGCCGTAGCGCTGCCAGTAGTCCACGCGCACGCGGCTGGCGGTGGCCTCGTCGCAGCCGAGCACGCGCGCCACGTAGTCGGTCATCAGCCGGTTGATGGCCGGGAAGATCGCGTGCGAGGCGTCGTGCAGGGTGTTGTCGAGATCGAACAGCCAGACCGTATCGCCCGAGGTATTGCCCGCGGGGCGGCGGCAGAGGCGAGCGCGGACACGGCGCGGAGAAGGAAGACTGGAAGGCACGCCGGGCAAACTCGGAGGGTGATGGGATAACCGGGGCGGCCGGCCGCTGCCGGCACCGCCCCGAGGCTCCGCTCAGTGCGAGCGGATCATGGTGCCGAAGGCCTGCTCGGTCAGGATTTCCAGCAGCAGCGAATGCTCGATGCGGCCGTCGATGATGTGCACCGAATGCACGCCGCTCTTGGCCGCATCCAGCGCCGACGAGATCTTCGGCAGCATGCCGCCCGAGATGGTGCCGTCGGCGAACAGCTCTTCGATCTCGCGCGCGGACAGGTCGGTCAGCAGGTTGCCCTTCTTGTCCATCACGCCCGGGATGTTGGTCATCATCACCAGCTTCTCGGCCTTCAGGATCTCGGCCATCTTGCCGGCAACCACGTCGGCGTTGATGTTGTAGGCCTGGCCGTCGTCGGAGAAGCCGATCGGCGAGATCACCGGGATAAAGGCGTCGTCCTGCAGCGCCTTGACCACCGCGGGGTTGATCGCCTCGATGTCGCCGACGTAGCCGATATCGATGAACGCCCCCGGGTTCTCGCGGTCCGGCATCTGCAAGCGCTTGGCGCGGATCAGGCCGCCGTCCTTGCCGGTCAGGCCCACGGCCTGGCCGCCGTACTGGTTGATCAGCATCACGATGTCCTGCTGGACCTCACCGCCCAGCACCCACTCGACCACTTCCATGGTCTCTTCGTCGGTGACGCGCATGCCCTGCACGAAGGTGCCGACCTTGCCGACCTTCTTCAGTGCCTCATCGATCTGCGGGCCGCCGCCGTGCACCACCACCGGGTTCATGCCGACCAGCTTGAGCAGGATCACGTCGCGCGCGAAGCCATGCTTGAGCTTCTCTTCGGTCATGGCATTGCCGCCGTACTTGACCACGATGGTCTTGCCGTGGAACTTGCGGATATACGGCAGGGCCTCGGCGAGGATCTCGGCTTTCAGCGCGGGAGCAATGGCGGCCACCGTGGTTGCGGCAGGCCCGGGGTTGTCGGCGTTCATGGGGGACATCCGTGAGAATCAACAGGTATGATGGCTAATCGGCCACGTAGCCAGGGATAACCAACGGGGATCGCCCGAAAGTGCGCCATCCGGCCATGGCAGGCGCCGATTTTACAAGAAACCGCGCGGGGCGCGAGTCAACCGGCCGAACGTGGTCCCGCGAACCGCCTGCAAGCGCCCCACGGGGCACCAACGCGTTCCGTCCACGCAACAACGTGCCACCACTCAGCCGTTTGGCCTGCGCCGCGGCACAGCGTTCCCCACCTTGACCATCATGCCCGCCGCCAGCCGCCTCTTGCCAGCCCGCATCCCAGCCCGCATCCCCGATTTCCCGCCAGCGCCGGGAAGCCAGCCATGAGCGACGCCTCGACCGTGCTGACCGGCCAGCTGCGCCCGGTCGAACATTGCAGCCACTGCGGCGCGGGCTTTGTCTGCGGCTACGTGGCGGGGCTGCCCGAGTGCTGGTGCGCCAGCCAGCCGCTGCTGCCGGCGCGGCGCATCGTGCCGGGCCAGCATTGCCTGTGTCCGGCCTGCCTGGCAGCGCGCCGGCAAGCGGCTCAGGAACCTGATTCCGCCGCTGGCTGAGGCGCCGGCCCGGGCCCTGCGGCACTGCCCCACTGCATCACCAGCATCCCCGCCACGATCAGCGCCGCGCCCGCCAGCCGCGCCGGCGTGAGCGCGCGCACCGCAAATCCGGCCAGCCCGAACTGGTCCACCAGCAGCGCCGCCAGCACCTGGCCCGCCACCACCGCGGCGATAAAGCCCGCGGCGCCCAGCTTCGGCGCCATCATCAGCGCGGCCGAAATATAGAACACCCCAAGCACCCCGCCGATCCAGAGCCAGCCCGGCGCGCGCGCCAGTGCCGCTGGCGCCGGCAGCGGCACGCGCATCAGCCACAGCACGGGCAGCAGCGCCGCCAGGCTGACCAGCAGCGACACCAGCGTGGCCGACAGCGGATGCCCGAGTGTGCGCCCGAGGGTGGCGTTGGCGCCGGCCTGGAAGGGGATCGCCGCGCCGGCCAGCACGGCCGTGCCAAGCGGCAGCCAGAGTGAAACCGGGAAGGAAAACGGCAACTGGGTGCCTGACATGAAGCGCTCCATAGGGCAAGATGCGATGCCAGCAGTTTGAAATATCGCAATGCGAATTTCCAATTCTGCTTTCGTACGTTTATTATTCGCCGAATGAATAGCCTACGCGGAATCGACCTCAACCTGCTGGTGGTGCTCGAAGCACTGCTGGCCGAGCGCCATATCTCCCGCGCCGCGCTGCGGCTGCACCTGAGCCAGCCGGCGGTCAGCCACGCGCTCGGGCGCCTGCGGCAGCTGCTCGACGACCCCATCCTGGTGCGCGGCAAGGGCGGCCTGGTGCTGAGCGCGCGCGCCCATGAGCTGTCCGGCCCGCTGGCCGAGGCGCTGGCGCAGGTGCGCATCCTGCTGGGGCCGAGCGGCTTCCAGCCGGCCACCGCGCGGCGCAGCTTCCGCCTGGCCATGTCCGACTACGGTGCGCTGGTGGTGCTGCCGCGGCTGCTGCGCGCGGTGCGCAAGGCCGCGCCCAATATCGACCTGGTGGTGTCGCAGGCCAGCCGCGAAGGCATGACCGCCCAGGTGGCCGATGGCGAGATCGACATGGCGCTGGGCGTGTTCACCCACCAGCCGGAAGGCGTGAAATCCGCCGAGCTGTTCTGCGAGAGCTATGCCTGCGCGGTGGATGCCGCCACCGTGCGCGACAGCGGCCGGCTTGACCAGGTGGCCTACCTGGCGCGCTCGCACGTGCTGGTGGCCACGCACAGCGAACGCATGGACGCGATCGACACGGCGGTGGCCAAGCTGGGGGGACGGCGCAAGATCGCCTGCGTGGTGCCGCACTGGAGCGTGGCGCCGGCGCTGATCGCCGGGACCAACCTGGTGCTGACCACGGCACGGCGCAGCCTGGCCGCGCTGGAAGAGGACCCGCGCTACGCCGTGTTCGCGCCGCCGTTTGCGCTGGACGACTTCACCTTCAGCATGATCTGGCACGAGCGCACCGAAGCCGATCCCGCCCACGCCTGGCTGCGCGAGCGCGTGCTGGCCGCGGCGGCCAGTCAGGAATCGGAAGAGCCGATCAGCTTGCGCGGCTGACGGCGCACCCCCGGCTTGGCTGGCGCCGGGGGCTGGGCATCACGGCGCTGCGCGGGAACAGCAGGTGGCCTGGCGGGGCGCGTGTCGCCGCGAAAGACCAGCTTCTGCCGGGTGCCGTGCTGCTTGTTGGCCATGATGGCTGGATGGGTGGATGGACGAGGCCGGCCCCGTCAGGCGCTCAGTGCTTGTGTTCGCCGTGGCCGCCGCTCGCGCCGGCGGCGGCGGGCACCATGTCACGCACTTCAGCCGTGACCTTCTGCTCGATCATCTTGCCGCCCTGCTCGATCTTCAGCGTGATGGGCACGGTGTCGCCCTTCTTGAGCTGCGCCTTCAGGTCCATCAGCATCACGTGGTAGCCGCCCGGCTTCAGCTCGACGTCCTTCATCTTTGGCAGGTCCAGCGACTTGACCTGGCGCATGCGCATCACGTTGCCTTCCATCTTCATCTCGTGCAGCTCGGCCGCGGCCACCGGCGACGACACGCCGACCAGCTTCGCGTTGTCGTGCGCGTGCAGCACCATGAAGGCGCCGGAGGCAGTCTGGGTCGGCACCGTGCCGCGCACCCAGGCATTGCTGACATCGACCTGGGCCAGCGCGGCGCCGGACGCCAGCGCGGCGGCGAGGGCGACCGATGCGGCCAGCGTGGCCGAGCGGAATTTGGCTTGCATGAAAGGCTCTCCTGAAAGCAGACATTAGACCATGGCGATGCCCGCCCGTGCATGCCCCAGGCAACCCCGCCATGCGGCGCACAGCCGGCTAGTCTGGCAGCCCGACAAGCTCGGCGCCAATGCGGCAAGGTGTCGCACGCACCGGCGCCCCGCGGCCGCATTGATACACTCGCGCCATGACCACCGCCGCAGCCGTGACCCGCTTGCCCGACCTCCCCTTCCTGTCGCCACTGCCGGCGGGCACCTCCGCCCGCCATGGCCAGGTGACGCTGCGCCGGCTGTTCTGGCTGCGCTGGGCACTGCTGGCGGGACAGGCGCTGACCGTGCTGAGCTGCGAGCCCATCGCCGGCATCCGCCTGCCCTACGGGCCGCTGCTGGTGGTGTTCGGCCTGCAGGCGCTGTTCAACCTGCTGACCGGCCTGCGCCTGCGCCAGCACACGCGGCGCAACAGCGCCCCTGGCGAGGCCGAGCTGATGGGCCAGCTGCTGGTGGACCTAACCGCGCTGTCGGCCATCCTGTTCTACACCGGCGGCGCGACCAACCCCTTTGTCTCGTTCTACCTGCCGGGGCTGGCCATTGCCGCCGCCATCCTGCCGTGGCGCCAGGTGATCGCGCTGGCGCTGTACGCGATCGCCTGCTACACGCTGCTGCTGTTCGAATATGTGCCGCTGGACCTGCACAACCCGGACAACGCGGTGAACTACCACCTGGCCGGCATGTGGTTGAACTTCGTTGCCAGCGCGGTGATGATCGCGCTGTTCGTGGCGCGCCTGTCCGGCGTGCTGCGCCAGCGCGAGGCGCAGCTGAACCTGGCACGCGAGCAGCTGCTGCGCGAGGCGCGCGTAGAAGACCTGAACGGCCAGGCCGCCGCGGTCGCGCATGAGATCGGCACGCCGCTGGCCACGCTGGCGGTCATCGCTGGCGAGCTGCGTGCCGATGCCTCCGACGCGGGCCGCGGCACCTCCGCAATCAACAGCTACCTGCCCGACCTGCAGACCATGGAGCAGCAGCTGGCGCTGTGCCGCACCACGCTCGCGCGCCTGCGCGAAGACCCGGCCACGCTGGCGCCGCAGCGCATCGACGGCTGGCTGCCGGCCTTTGCCGAGCGCTGGCAGCTGCGCCACCCCAACGCCAGCCTGCAGGCCAGCGCCACGCCGGGCGCCGGCGCGCAGGCGGTGGAAACCGCGCGCGTGGGCCAGATCCTGACCATCCTGCTGGACAACGCCGCGCGCAGCCAGCAAGCCGCCGGCCGCGGCCAGGAGCCGCTGCAGCTGCAGATCGCCATGGCGCCCGGCAATACCGCGCCGTGGCTGTCGTTCCGCATCGCCGACCACGGCGACGGCATTCCCGAGATGCTGCGCGGCCAACTGGGCGAAACCCCGGTGGCCAGCCAGCACGGCGGCCAGGGCATCGGCCTGTACCTGGCGCAAAGCGCCGCCCGGCAGATGGACGGCGAACTGGCCTGGCATGACCGCGCCGGCGGCGGCACCGTTGCCGAGCTGCGCCTGCCCGCGCTGTCCACCCTTTCCGCATCCGCCGCCGCCACGGCACCACGAACCCCATGACCGACACCCTCACCCCGGTACCCGAAGCCACCGCACCGGCTGGCACGCCCTTCCTGATCATCGACGACGACGAGGTCTTTGCCGGCACCCTGGCCCGCGCGCTCACGCGACGCGGCTATGCCGTGCAGGTGGCGCATGACGGCCGCACCGCACTGGCGCTGGCATCACGCATCGAGTTTGCCTATGTCACGCTGGACCTGCACCTGGAGCCGCCGCCGGATGCCGGCAGCACCGTGCCCGCCGAATCGGGGCTGCAGCTGGTGTCGCCGCTGCGCCAGGCGTTGCCGGACGCACGCATCCTGATCCTGACCGGCTACGCCAGCATCGCCACCGCGGTGGCGGCGGTCAAGCAAGGCGCGGACGAATACCTGGCCAAGCCGGCCAATGTCGATTCGATCCTGACCGCGCTGATGGCGGGCGTGTCCGAAGATGCGGCGCAGGCCGCGCTGGAAGAGCCGGTGCCGCTGTCGGTGGCGCGGCTGGAATGGGAGCATATCCAGCGCGTGCTGGCCGAGCATGACGGCAATATCTCCGCCACGGCACGGGCGCTGAACATGCACCGGCGCACCTTGCAGCGCAAGCTGGGAAAGCGGCCGGTGTCGCGGTAAAGAAAAAGGCCGCGCGGATTGCGCGGCCCTTCCGGTGGCAACTGCTGCCGGCGTTACAGGCGCAACTGGACGTAGTCCCAGTCCAGCCCGTCGGCGCTGCCCTGCGGCGTGCTGCCCTGCGCGACGATGCGCATGGCATCGCCGGCATGCCGGTCGGCCAGCGTGAACAGGCCGCCAGAATCCAGCGCCAGCTTCGCGGCCGCGGCAGTGGCCGCGCCGCGCGAGCCCGATTGCGCAGCCTCGGCGGCGGGCACGGCGGGACGGATGCAAAGGAAGGCCGTCGCGGCGGCCAGCGCGGCCAGCAGGCCGCCTGTGGCCAGCACGACACGGCGGGTCTTGTAATGGACCATTCGATTTCTCCTGCCAGTGAGTTGAGTGGGATGCGGTGGCTCCCGCACCGGTCAATCGACCGTCAAGGTGACGAAGGGTCGCATTGTCGGGCCGTTGCGCGCCAGCGTGCTTACCAATGCTTACGCTCCTTACCCGCATGTGGCAGCCGGATACGTACGGATATGTGAAATCCGTTCCCGCCAGGGGCGGAAACTGGCCCACAGACGCAAAAAGGGCGCACCGTGGTGCGCCCCTCCCGCATTCCGCCCGTATTGCCTTACAGCACGTAGCGCGACAAATCCTCATTGACCGCCAGGTCACCCAGGCGCTCATCGACATATGCCGCGTTGATCGTCACGGTCTCGCCCGACGACTTGGTCGCATGGAACGACAGGTCTTCCAGCAGCCGCTCCATCACCGTGTACAGCCGGCGCGCGCCGATGTTCTCCACCTTCTCATTGACCGAGAAGGCGATCTCCGCCAGCCGGCGGATGCCGTCATCGGCAAACACCAGGTCGACCGATTCCGTGCTCAGCAGCGCCTGGTACTGCTTGGTCAGGCTCGCATCGGTCTGCGTCAGGATGGCCTCGAAGTCCTGCACGGACAGCGAATCCAGCTCGACCCGGATCGGGAAGCGGCCCTGCAGTTCGGGAATCAGGTCGCTCGGCTTGGACAGGTGGAACGCACCCGAGGCAATGAACAGGATGTGGTCCGTCTTGATCATGCCGTACTTGGTGCTCACCGTGGTGCCTTCCACCAGCGGCAGCAGGTCGCGCTGCACGCCCTGGCGCGACACCTCGCCGCCGCCGATCTCGCTGCGGCTGGCGATCTTGTCGATCTCGTCCAGGAACACGATGCCGTTCTGCTCGACATTGGCGATGGCCTTGTGCTTGAGCTCCTCGTCATTGACCAGCTTGGCAGCCTCTTCGTCGATCAGCAGCTTGAAGGCTTCCTTGACCTTCATCTTGCGGCGCGCCTTCTTGCCCTGGCCCAGCCCGGCAAACATGGTGCGGATCTGCTCGGTCATGTCTTCCATGCCCGGCGGGCCCATGATATCCATGCTCGGCATGCCGGCGGAGAGTTCCAGCTCGATTTCCTTGTCGTCGAGCGAGCCTTCGCGCAGCTTCTTGCGGAACACCTGGCGCGTGTTGGAATCCTTCTCTTCCGGCTGCGAGAAACCGATATCGCGCGCCGGCGGCAGCAATACATCGAGCAGGCGGTCCTCGGCCGCGTCCTCGGCCTTGGTGCGCACCTTCTTCATCTCGGACTCGCGCGTCTGCTTGATCGCCATCTCGGCCAGGTCGCGCACGATGGTGTCGACATCGCGGCCGACATAGCCCACCTCGGTGAACTTGGTGGCCTCGATCTTGATGAAGGGCGCGTCGGCCAGCTTGGCCAGGCGGCGCGCGATCTCGGTCTTGCCGACCCCGGTCGGGCCGATCATCAGGATGTTCTTGGGAGTGATTTCCTGGCGCAGGGGCTCGGCCACCTGCTGGCGGCGCCAGCGGTTGCGCAGCGCCACCGCCACGGCCTTCTTGGCCTTGTTCTGGCCGATGATGTGCTTGTCGAGTTCGGAAACGATTTCCGACGGGGTCATGGTGTGCGACATGGTATCCGTTCAGTGGGGGCGCGCCGGCCTGCGCGGTGGCCGGCCTGCGCTTATTCCAGCGTCTCGATGACGAAGTTGGTGTTGGTATAGATGCAGAGCTCGCCGGCAATGGTCAGCGCCTTCTCGACCACGTCCTTGGGCGCCATTTCGGTGTTCTCGACCAGCGCCTTGGCGGCCGACTGCGCATACGCGCCGCCCGAGCCGATCGCGGCGATGCCGCCCTCGGGGTCGAGCACGTCGCCGTTGCCGGTGATGACCAGCGTGGTGTCGCGGTCGGCGGTGATCAGCATGGCTTCCAGCCGGCGCAGGGCGCGGTCCGAACGCCAGTCCTTGGCCAGGTCGACCGCGGCGCGGGTCAGGTTGCCCTGGTACTTTTCCAGCTTGGCCTCGAAGCGGTCCAGCAGCGAGAAGGCATCGGCGGTGCTGCCGGCAAACCCGACCAAGACCTTGCCGTTGTAGATGCGGCGCACCTTGCGCGCGGTGCCCTTCATCACGATATTGCCGAGAGTGACCTGACCATCACCGCCGAGTGCGACCTGATTGCCGCGGCGGACGCTGACGATGGTAGTGCCGTGATACTGTTCCATGGTGGCTTCCGTGAATATGTCAGGACCCTAGTTGGCGACGCCCCCGGCGGGTTTCAAGGCCCTCGCGTGCGCCGGGCGCGGTCTGACCAATATAGGATGCCTGCCGCCACGTTGCCCGGCGCCGCGCCCAAACAAAAAGGGCCATGCGTTGCCGCATGGCCCTTGTCCGCGACGCGCGGGGCCACTGGCCCGCGCGCCTCGCGCATCACTCCACCAGATCAGTCCGCATACACGCCGGCCTTCTTGATCACCGGGGTCCACTTGTTGATCTCGGCGGTCAGGAGGGTGCGCAGCGAATCCGGCGTGGCGCGCTGTGCCGGCGCGGCTTCGGCGCCCAGCTCGGCCATCTTGGAGCGGAAGGTCGGGTCGGCCACGGCCTTCTGCAGCGCAGCCGACAGCTTGTCGATCACCGGCTTGGGCGTGCCCTTGGGCGCGTACATGGCGTGCCAGACCTTCACTTCCACGCCCGGCAGGCCTTGCTCGGCCGCCGTCGGGATATCCTTGAACGCTTCCACGCGGCGTGCCTGCATGGCCGCGTACGGCTTGACCGAGTTGGCCTTGAGGTGGCCTGCGAGATTGGTGGTCTGGTCGCACAGCAGGTTGACCTGGCCGCCCAGGATATCGGTTAGTGCCGGCGCGGCGCCCTTGTACGGCACGGTGGTCAGTTCGGTCTGGATCGCGCTCTGGAACAGCAGGCCGCACAGGTGCGAAGCCGAGCCGATGCCGGCATTGGCCAGCGACAGCTTGCTGGCGTTGGCCTTGAGGTACGGCAGCAGGTCCTTGAAGGTGTTCGGCGGCAGCTGCTTGTTGCCGACCAGGATCATCGGCACGTCGGCGATTTCGCCGACCATCTCGAAGTCCTTGAGCGGATCGAAGCCCAGGTTGCGGTACAGCGCCGGGGCCGTGGCCATGCCGATATGGTGGATCAGCAGGGTGTGGCCGTCGTTCTTGGCCTGGGCCACCTTCTTGGCGCCGATGGTGCCGCCGGCGCCGCCGAGGTTCTCGATGATCATGGTCGCGCCCAGATGCTTGGACATGATCGCGGTCAGCTCGCGCGAGAGCTTGTCGGTCGGACCACCCGCGGCAAACGGCACCACCGCCGACACCGGCTTGCCGCCAGGATATTCCTGGGCGTACGCGCCCGACACCACACCCATTGCGCTGACTGCCAGCGCGGCCGCGACCATCTTTATTACTCGTTTCATGCTCTCTTCTCCTGATTCCCTTTGATACCCGTCTTGCAATGCGTTGCCGCCGGCCCGGCCCCTGCTTGTGCGGGGCGCATCTGGCGCGGTCTCTGTGGCGGCGCTCTTGGACCATGCCGGCTGGCTCGGCTGCCCCTGCCGTAAAACGGCAAGGGCGGGCCTTGATGTTAGCAACTCCAGACAATACGCAGGTATAGGGGCTAACCCGCTTGCAATCAGCCGCATATGGCGGGAAACGGGGAGGATATGGCAGAGATCGGATGCAAAGGCATGCGTTTGTGACACCCGGTGCGGCCTAACGGAAGAAACCGAGCATTTCCTCAAGCAGAGGTTCGGCGGCCTCTTCCGGGATGTAGTGCCCGCACGGCAGCGCCTGGCCGCTGATGTCGGTCGCCACCTCCTGCCAAAGCGCCAGCGGCTCGAAGCAGCGCGCCACCACGCCGTGCTCGCCCCACAGCACGCGCAGCGGCAGCGCCAGCCGGCGCCCGGCCTCGCGGTCGGCGCGGTCGTGCTCCAGGTCGATGGTGGCGGCGGCGCGGTAGTCCTCGCACATGGCATGCACGCGCGCCGGGTCGCGCATCGCCGCGGTGTAGGCAGCCATGGCGTCGGGGGCGAAGGGCGTCAGGCCCGCGTGGCGCAGGCCCATCAGCTTCTCGATGTAGAAATCGGGCTCGGCGTTGATCAGCGTCTCGGGGAACGGCGCCGGCTGGATCAGGAAGAACCAGTGCCAGTAGGCGGCGGCAAAGGCCATGCTGGTGCGCTCGTACATCGCCAGCGTGGGCGCGATGTCCAGCAGCATGGCGCGGCTGACCGCGTCCGGATGGTCCATGCACAGCCGGTGCGCGACGCGGGCACCGCGGTCGTGGCCGCACAGCGCAAAGCGCTCGAAACCGAACGCCGTCATCAGCGACACCTGGTCCTGCGCCATGGTGCGCTTGCTGTAGTGCTCGTGGCCGGCATTGCCGGGCGGGGCCGAGCTGCTGCCGTAGCCGCGCAGGTCGGTGGCGATCACCGTGAAGTGATCGGCCAGCGCCGGCGCCACCCGGTGCCAGATCAGGTGGCTCTGCGGGTGCCCGTGCAACAGCAGCAGCGGCGGTCCCGAACCGCCGCGCACGCCGGCGATCTCGACCTCGCCGACACGCTGCCGGAAGGGTTCGAAGTTCGGGAACAGCAGCGCGCTGGCGTCATTCAGCATGGGTCGTCTCCGCTTCTAAGGGTCGTCCTGTGCCGATCATAGGCGCAAACCGCCTCATCGGCGTGGCTGCGCCGGCTTCGCCATTCGGCCAGCTGACGCAACTGAATTGCATCAACCGGGGGCCTATGGTTAAATCCGCCCATGACCCGTCCCAGTCCGGACCGGCCGGCCGCTGTGCCGGAACCGGCGATCCCCACCCCTGAGTCCCTGGAAGCCGCCCACGAGCGCCTGCGCCAGCTGGGCGCGCGCGTGACCCAGCCGCGGCTGTGCATCCTGGCCTGCCTGATCGGCAGCGAAGAGGCGCTGACGCACCAGGCCGTGATCGACCGCCTGCCCGAACCGGGCGAGACCATAGACCGCGTCACCGTCTACCGCGTGCTGGACTGGCTGGTGGAACAGGGCGTGGCGCAGAAGCGTGCCGGCAACGACCGCGTGTTCCGCTTCAGCCTGGTTGAACACGAGGCCGCGCGCGCGCAGGAGCACCGCCAGCACAGCCATTTCCACTGCACCCGCTGCGACCGCACCTTCTGCCTGGACGATGCCAGCGCGCCGGCTCCGCCGGCCGCGCCGCGCGTGCCCAGCGGCTTTGCCATCGAACATGTCGAACTGACCGTAAACGGCGTCTGCGCCGAGTGCGGCAAGCGTGCGCCCGCCTCGCCTGGCGGCGCTTCGCACTGAACGGCAATCTCTCATACCCGGAGAACAACAATGTCCAAACTGACCCCGGTCACGATCCTGACCGGCTTTCTCGGCAGCGGCAAGACCACCCTGCTCAAGCGCATCCTGAACGAGCAGCACGGCATGAAGATCGCCGTGATCGAGAACGAGTTCGGCGAAGAGAACATCGACAACGAGATCCTGGTGCAGGACGGCCGCGAGCAGATCGTGCAGATGAGCAACGGCTGCATCTGCTGCACCATCCGCGGCGATCTGGTGCAGGCGCTGTCGACGCTGCTGACGCGCCGCGACGCCGGCGAGATCGACTTCGACCGCGTGGTGATCGAGACCACGGGCGTGGCCAACCCGGGCCCGGTGGCGCAGACCTTCTTCATGGACGAGGAAATTGCCTCGCGCTACCTGCTCGACGCGGTGATCACGCTGGTCGACGCCAAGCATGCCCACCTGCAGCTGGACAAGCAGGAAGAGGCGCAGCGCCAGGTTGGCTTTGCCGACGCCATCTTCATCACCAAGTCCGACCTGGTGACCGAAGCCGACGTGGCCGAGCTGCGCCACCGCCTGCTGCACATGAACCCGCGCGCGCCGATCCGTCTGGTCAACTTCGGCGAGGCGCCGATCGACACCATCTTCGACCTGCGCGGCTTCAACCTGAACGCCAAGCTGGAGATCGACCCGGAATTCCTGCGCGCCGACGACCATGACCACGATCATGACCATGAGCATGGCGAGCATTGCGGCGACGACTGCGGCCATGACCACGGGCACGACCATGCGCACGGCCATGGCCACGCGCACGACCACCACCACCACCACCATACCGACCGCATTGCGTCGTTCGTCTTCCGCAGCGACAAGCCCTTCCACTACGGCAAGCTGGAGGAATTCCTGTCCGGCATCCTGGCCGTATACGGGGAAAAACTGCTGCGCTACAAGGGCGTACTATATATGGACGGTGTGGACCGCAAAGTGGTGTTCCAGGGGGTCCACCAGCTGATGGGCAGCGACATCGGCGCCAAGTGGGAGGAAGAGACCCCGGGCACGCGCATGGTGTTCATCGGCGTGGACCTGCCCCGCGACGCCATCCTCAAGGGCCTGGAGAACTGCCTGGCCTGAGTGCACCAGTCGCCCCATCGGCGACGCCCCCTCGAACCCCGCTCCGCGGCCGCCCCCCGTTCGGGGTACCGGGGAAATACCGAAGCGCCAGCCGGTTTTCCCCGTATCTCGGAAAAATTTGTTCAAGTACAATAGGCCGGATTTGATACCGGTGGCGCACCTTTTTCCCGCTGCCGGCATTTGGTCCATCGGATCTGGTGGACTTGCAGGGCGGCGGTTGTCGTCAGCATGAGGCAGGCCGCCGGCAGGTGCGGTCGCAGTGCTTCGTGCGGAGACCGCCTTTTTCCGCCTGGGGTGCCCCGACGCGCGCCGTCACTGACTGACGCGAGAGAGAGGTGTCCCCATGACAGCCGCAACGAAGACGAAAGAAAGCCGCAGCAAGACTGGTACTGCAGCGGCAGAGACGCTCAAGGCGCAGCCTGTGAAGGCAGCGCCCGCTCCCCGCGGCAGTACGGCGAACGCCGAAGCGGGCGCAACGAAGGGAGGCCCGCGAAGCAGCAAGACTGCAGCCAGCCAGAGTGAAACAACCGAGGCGCGCAAGCGCGCGGACAGCGCACCCGAGCGGACCCAGACGCCGCCGGCCGCATCAACAAGAGAATCAGCAGCAACCATGAGCAGCAACAAACTTCTGACTGAAGCTGAAATCCTGAAGATGAGCGACAAGGATTACATGAACGAAGCGCAGCTCGCCTTCTTCAAGCACCGTCTTGAGCAGCTGCGCGACGAAATCCTGAAGAACGCTGACCAGACCACGGAACACCTGCGCGAAACGGTCATCGTGCCGGATCCGGCCGACCGTGCCACCATCGAGGAAGAGCATGCGCTGGAACTGCGCACGCGCGACCGCGAACGCAAGCTGCTGAAGAAGGTGGAGCAGTCGCTGCAGCGCATCGAGTCCGGCGACTACGGCTGGTGCGAGGAAACCGGCGAGCCGATCGGCGTGCCGCGCCTGCTGGCCCGTCCCACCGCCACGCTGTCGCTGGAAGCGCAGCAACGCCGCGAACTGCGCCAGAAGCTGTTCGGCGACTGATACGCCGCGCGCCGGCACGGACGGTGCGGCAGGCGTAACGTGACGGCCCGGTTACCCGGGCCGTTTGCTTTGGCGGGCCGCGTCCGCCTTGTCGTGCCGTCGCCACGGCCTACCATTGAGAATCGTCCGGCTGTTGCCGACCCGGCCTTTCTGGTAAATTCGCAACCTTGTTGCAACAACGCGCCCCTCGCCTGGGCTGCGTGGTCCCTCGTCACTTCCATCTCTCCTGCCATGGCTGATCGCCTGCCCGTCACCGTGCTGTCCGGCTTCCCCGGCGCCGGCAAAACCACGCTGCTGAACCACCTGCTTGCGCACAGCGCGGGCCGGCGCCTGGCCGTGCTGGTCTGCGGGCCGCAGCATGGGCAGGCGCTGGCGCCGCTGCCGCCCGGTTGCGAGGCCACGCTGCTGCCCGTGGGCGACGCCCTGCTCGGCGAAGCCGCCCGGCTTGCCGCCGAGGGCCGCTTTGACTCGCTGCTGATCGAAGCCGACGGCCTGGACGAGCCGCTCGCGATTGCCGAAGGCTTCCTGTTCGAGGCCGAGCATGGCGCCGGGCCCGACGCGGCGGTGCAACCCGACACGCTGGTGACGGTGATCGATGCCGCCACCTTCCTGCGCGATCTCAACGAGGCCGAGTTCCTGGCCGACCGCGGGCTGGCGCCGGCCACGGACGATGACCGGACCGTGGCTGAAGTGCTGGTGGCGCAGGTCGAATGCAGCGACGTGATCGTGCTGAACAAGGCCGACCTCGCCAGCGCGGCCGAACTGGCGCGGCTGCACGCCGTGCTGCAGGCGCTGAACCCGCGTGCCGATATCGTCGAAGCCAGCTTTGGCAAGGTCGCGCCCGAGCGCGTGCAAGGCACCGGCCGCTTCGACTTCGAAGCCGCCGCGGACGCACCGGGCTGGCTCGCCGCGCTGCGCGGCGAGTTGCCGGCTGCCGACGCCAGCGGCGTCTCCACGCTGGTCTACCGCCGCCGCCGCCCGTTCCACCCGCAGCGCTTCGCCGACCTGATCCATACCGAATGGCTGCGCGAGCACGGCAGCGTGCTGCGTTCCAGGGGCCTGTTCTGGCTGGCCAGCCGCATGGACACCGCGGGCGACTGGAACCAGTCCGGCGGCGTCTGCCGCCATGGCGGCGCCGGCGCCTGGTGGGCCGCGCTGGATCCGGCCGAATGGCCGGCCGACAGCGCCGAACGCGCCGAAGTCGAAGCCGACATGCAGGTCGACGGTGCCCCGGCAGCCTTCGGCGACCGCCGCCAGGAACTGGTGCTGACCGGCCTGGACCTGGACCATGCGGCGCTGCAGGCCCGGCTCGACGCCTGCCTGCTGACCGATGCCGAGATGGCCGCGGGCGCGGAAGCCTGGGCGGGCTATGCGGATCCCTTCCCCGCCTGGGTCGACGACTTTGACGACGACCACGATCATGACCATGGCGATGATTGCGGCTGCGGCGATCCCGACCACCACCACGGCAACCACGCCGGCCATCCGCATGCGCACTGACTGGTTCGCCCGCCTGCGCGCGCATGGCCCGGGCCTCTGGTCCGCGCTGTGGCTGACGCTATGCCTGCTGCTGGCGCAGCACGCCGGGCTGACCCACCGCATCGTGCATGGCAGCCTGCTTGCGCCGTCGGCCTCCGTGACAACGGCCGACGCCGCCTCGGCCAACGACCCCGAGCCGCACCCGCTGGCGCAGAAATTCAGCGGCCACTCGTGCGTGCTGTTCGATGGCGCCACGGTTGCCGACACCCTGTGCGGCAAGCTGCCGCTGCCGCAGCTTGCCTTTGGCAAACCGGTCAAGCCGGCCAACCTGGCCTGGCGCTGGCCCGACCTGCCCGCCACCCACCCCTTCCAATCGCGCGCGCCGCCGGCGCCTGCCATCGCCCTCGCCTGATCCGGGAAGCGGCCCTCGCCGCGCACCCGGCCTGACCAATTCCGAGCTGAACGCCTGCCTATTCCGGCTGCGCGGCCACGCCCATCGCGGGCGGCCGGCGCAGTGCCGGGCAGCTGCCGTGCCAGCCGGGCCGATTGCCATTGCCTCACTCCGCGCGCCATGTCGAAGAATCGTTACACCGCACCAACCAGCGCACCGCGCCTGACCCCGCTGGCGGCCCTTGCCGCGTCCCTCACCGCCACCATGGCCACCGCCTTCGTCGCGCCCGCCGCGCTGGCACAGGCCACGGCACCTGCCGCCGACAGCGCACCCGCCACGGCCACGGCCACCGCCACCGCCACCGCGCCAGCCGGCGCCATGCTGCGCGAAGTCGTGGTCACCGCCAATCCGCTCGGCAGCGACCTCAACGACATGGTGGCACCGGTATCGACGCTCGGCGGCGACGCCCTGGCCGTGCGCCAGGGCAGCACGCTGGGCGACACGCTCGACAAGCTGCCCGGGGTCTCGTCCAGCTACTTCGGCCCCAATGCCAGCCGGCCGGTGATCCGCGGCCTGGACGGCGACCGCATCAAGGTGCTGCAGAACGGCGGCACCACCGTCGACGCCTCCACGCTGTCCTACGACCACGCAGTGCCGGTGGACCCGCTCGTGGCCGAGCGCATCGAGGTCGTGCGCGGCCCGGCAGCGCTGATGTACGGCGGCAACGCCATCGGCGGCGTGGTCAACGTGATCGACAACCGGATTCCGAAGGAGCCGATCGAAGGCATCGGCGGCGCGGTCGATGCCAGCGCCACCGCGGGCGGCGACCAGGCGCGCAACGCCAGCGCGCTGATCGAGGCCGGCAACGGCAAGTTCGCCGTCCACGCCGACGCCTTTGCGCGCAAGACCAGCGACCTGCGCATCCCCGGCTACGCCCGCAGCGACCGCCTGCGCAGCGCCGATCCTCTGCCGGAAGGCGAGACCGAAGCCTATGGCCGCCTGCCCAACACCAGCGCGCAGCAGGAAGGCGGCGCGATGGGCGGCTCCTACACCTGGGCCGATGGCTTCATCGGCGCCAACTACAGCGCCTACCGCAATGAGTACGGCACGCCCGCCGAGGACGACGTGCGGCTGAAAATGCGGCAGGACCGCTTTGCGCTGGAAGGCGAGGCACGCAACCTGGCCGGCAACACCGCCGGCTGGCTCGAATCGGTCAAGGGCAAGTTCGGCTACACCGACTACGAACACAAGGAGATCGAGGGCGGCGAGACCGGCACGATCTTCAAGAACCGCGGCTGGGATGCGCGCCTGGAGGCCAGGCACGCGAAGATCGGCAACATGACGGGCGTGATCGGCACACAGTTCGGCCATACCGACTTCTCCGCGTTGGGCGAAGAGGCATTCGTGCCGAGCACCAATACGGATAACGCGGCGCTGTTCGTGTTCGAGGAACTGCCGCTGACCGCTTCCGGCGACCTCAAGCTGAACCTGGGCGGGCGCCTGGACCACAGCAGCATCAAGGCCAGCGCCAACGGCAACGACCGCTTTACCGATGCCAGCCGCAGCTTCAACGCCACCAGCGCGTCGGCCGGCCTGCTCTACAAGGTCAACCCGCTGTGGTCGCTGACCAGCAACCTGTCGTACACCGAGCGCGCGCCGACCTTCTACGAGCTGTATGCCAACGGCCCCCACGTGGCCACCGGCGCGTGGGAGCTGGGCGATCCCAATGCCAACAAGGAACGGGCCACCTCTATCGACCTGGGCGTGCGCTTCAAGTCCGGCGCGCACAGCGCCGCCGTGTCGGGCTACTACAGCCGCTTCGCCAACTACCTCGCGCTGAACGCCACCGGCCGCACGCGTGACGAGGCGGGCGATGTGGTCGCCGCCGGCAGCCCGGACGCGCTGCCGGAGTTCCAGTACCTGGGTGTGCCGGCCACGCTGTACGGCTTCGAGGTGGAAGGCAAGACGCGCTTGCTGCAGAAAATGCTGACCACCAGCGACACGCTGGACTTCGAGGCCCGCGCCGACTACGTGCGCGGCGAGAACCGCGATACCGGCGAACCGCTGCCGCGCCTGGCACCGCTGCGCCTGGGCGGTGCACTGGTGTATGGCGCGGGCCCGTGGGGCGCGCGCGTCGACGTGACCTACGCCGCAAAGCAGACCCGCGTGCCGACCAACGACACGCAGACCGATGCCTATACGCTGCTGAGCCTGGCGCTGACCTACAAGTTCAAGGTGTCGGGCACGCAGACGCTGGTGTACCTGCGCGGCGACAACCTGACCAACCAGGATGCGCGCAACTCGGCTTCGATCCTGCGTGATATCGCACCGCTGGCCGGGCGCAGTGTGAAGGTGGGGTTCAGGACGTCGTTCTGAGGATGCAGGCAGGCGTGGTGAATCAATCCCGATTCACCACCCACTCCCCCTCCACCGCCAGCGCCTTCACTCCCGCCAGCGCGCGCACCGTCTGCGCGCAGACCTCGGCCATCTCCAGCCCCGGCATGAAGCGCTGGCGGATGCGCACCATCAGCGGCGCGGCCTCCATCCATGCCACCAGCGCGTCCTGGGCCATGCGCTGCTGCTCCAGCAGCTTGAACTTCACCAGCACCTTGACCGCATGGCTGGCATTGCGCGCCGGGTCGGCGCTCAGGTAGGCCAGGCGCCCCTGGGCGCGTTCGACCGCCGCCGCCACATCGGTAAACATCCGGCCATGGCCCGGGATCACCAGCCGCGCGTCGAGCTGGGCGATGCGCTCCAGCACCGCCGCCTGCTCGGCGAAGCCGCTCTCGCCATCCAGCTCGGGGAAGATCACGCCGAAACCGTTCTCCCACAGCGCATCGCCGGAAACCAGGATGCGCCCGGCCGGTGCGAACAGCATCACCGCGTGCGGGTCATGGCCGGGAGCGGCCACGACTTGCCAGTCGATGCCGGCCAGGCGCAGCGTGTCGCCGTCGCTCAGCACGCTGTCGAAGGTGAAGCGGTCGCACTGCTGGCCGGTGGCGTTGTAGCTGAGCGCTTCCGTATCCCACGCGGCAACGGCAGCGGCCTCGGCCGCGGGGATAGCGGTGCGCGGCTGCCAGCGCGCCTGCAGCGCGGCATTGCCGCCGCAGTGGTCGGAGTGCAGATGGGTATTGATCACGCGTGCGAGCGGCCGGCCCTGCAAGGCGGCCGCCACCAGCGCCACCGTCTGCGGCGCGTGGGTGACGTAGCCGGTATCGACCAGCACCGTATCGTCGCCGTCCACGAACAGGATATTGTTAGCCGACAGCCAGCCGCGCTCGAACACGCGCATGGATGGCGGCAACTGCGGAACCGGGCTTGCGCTCAAGGGGATGCCTCCTCGCCTGCCAGCCATGCTGCGCGCTGCGGCAGTTGCGCCCACACGTGGCGCTTGTCTTCGTCGCTGGCCGAGGACCAGCCGGCGATTTCGTCGATCGTGCGCAGGCAACCTGCGCAGTAGCCGCTGAACGGGTCCATGTGGCAAATGTTGCGGCATGGCGAAGGCACAGGCGACGCGCGCAGCGCGAGGTCGGCTTGCGCCGCCAGTTCAGCCGCGGAGGGGACGGGCGTGGGCATGGTGGCCATCGGACAGCGCTCAGCCCGCCGCGCGCGCGGCCTTGGCGGCGACCTTCTCATTGAAGCGGCCGGCGTCGATCAGGTGGCGCTCATGCACGCCCTCGGAGATCTTGTCCTCGCCGTCCCAGGCGCTCAGCTGGAAGCGCAGGCGGCGCCCGTCCACCGCCACCAGTTCGCCCTTGACCGTCACCGTCATGCCGGGCGGCGTCGGCGCCAGGTGCGAGAAGCTGACCAGCGTGCCGAGCGACTGCTCGCGCGGCCAGTCCAGGTGTTCGCGCAGCATCTGCAGGCAGGCACACTCCATGATGCCGACCATATAGCCGGTGGCCAGCACGTCGGGCATCTCGGGGCAGCCCGGGATATCGTCGTACAGGCGCGGCACGGTGGCCTTGGGCGGCACCGTGTATTGCCAGCTGAAGGTCAGGCCGGGGCGCAGGTCGGGACTCATGCCACTGAGCCTGCCGCGACGTCGGCCACTTCAGCGCCCGTCATCTGCTGCAACTGGTGCGGCGTCAGGTTGAATACCGCATGGGGATGCCCCGCCGCGGCCCACAAGCTGTCATAGCGGAACAGGTCCTGGTCCAGCAGCATCACCGGCGCCACCGCATGTCCGATCGGGCAGACGCCGCCGATGGCGTAGCCGGTCTTCTCGCGCACGAAGCGCGCGTCGGCCTTGCCCAGCGCGCCTACGCGCGCGGCCACCTTGGCCTCGTCGACGCGGTTGCTGCCGCTGGCAATCACCAGCACCGGCGCATCGTCGGCCACGCGCCGGAAGATGATGGACTTGGCGATCTCGGCCACGCTGCAGCCCAGCCCCGCCGCGGCCTCGGCCGAGGTCTTGCCGGTGGCCGGCAGCATCACCACGGGCCGGTCATGGCCAAGCCCGGCCAGCAGGTCCGCCACGCGCTGCGCGGACTCGGGCAGCGCTTCGTCATTCACCGTCATGCGTACTTCTCCTTGTTCCGTGGCCCGCGCCTGATCCGCACTTACGCGCAGGCAGGCGCCGCATCGCTGGCGGCGGCCCACTTGGTCAGCAAGGCACGGCCCACGCGCGAGCTGTTGGCGCGGCCAATTGCCTGCGAGATATAGTCGCCGGTGCGCACCACCGCTTCCAGGTCGATGCCGGTGTGGATGCCCATGCCGTGCAGCATGTACAGCACGTCCTCGGTCGCCACGTTGCCGGTCGCGCCCTTTGCGTACGGGCAGCCGCCCAGCCCCGCCACCGACGCATGGAAGATCGAGATACCCACTTCCAGGCTGGCCAGGATATTGGACAGCGCCTGTCCGTAGGTATCGTGGAAATGGCCCGACAGGCGGTCCAGCGCAAACTCCGCCGCCGCGGCGCGCATCACTTCCTGCACGCGCACGGGAGTGCCCACGCCGATGGTGTCGGCAATGTCGATCTCGTCGCAGCCCAGTTCGCGCATGCGCCGCACCACGTCGACCACCGCGTGCACCGGTACTTCGCCCTGGTACGGGCAGCCCAGCGCGCACGAGATGCTGCCGCGCAGGCGCACGCCCTTCTCCTTGGCTGCGGCGGCCACCGGCGCAAAGCGCGCGATCGACTCGGCGATCGAGCAGTTGATGTTCTTCTGCGAGAACGCCTCGCTGGCGGCGCCGAAGATCACGACCTCGTCGGCACCGGCCTCGATCGCGCCTTCAAACCCCTTCATGTTCGGCGTCAGCGCCGAAAACAGTGTGCCGGGCCGGCGCTGGATGCGCGCCATCACGTCGGCACCGTCGGCCATCTGCGGCACCCACTTGGGCGACACGAACGACGCGGCCTCGATATTGACGAAGCCGGCATCGGTCAGCTGGTTGATCAGCGCGACCTTGACCTCGGTCGGCACCATCGCCTTCTCGTTCTGCAAGCCGTCGCGCGGGCCGACTTCAACGATCTTCACGTAGTTCGGCATGGTCATGGCAATCTCCTGTCTTTGATTCGTATTGGTCGGGCGCTCAGTAGCCGCGCTGCACGTCGACCACGCCCGCGATCGGCTGGCCCGCGCGCAGCGCGCGGATCTTGCCGGCGATCTGCGCGATGCTGTCTTCGCGCAGCGTGAGCGCCGAGATATGCGGCGTGACGGTGATGCGCGGCTCCTGCCAGAACGGGTGTTCGGCAGGCAGCGGCTCGGTGCGGAACACGTCGAGCGTGGCACCCGCAACCTGCCCCGACTGCACCGCGGCGAGCAGGTCTTCCTCGACCAGGTGCTGCCCGCGCGCGACGTTGATCACATACGCGCCCTGTGCCAGCCGCGCGAACAGCGCGGCGTTGAGGATGTTCTCGGTCTGCGGTGTCAGCGGCAGCACATTGACCAGCACGCGCAGGCCATCGAGGAACGGCGCCTGCCCGGCATCGCCATAGAAGCCGCTCACGCCTTCGATGGCGCGCGCGGTGCGGCTCCAGCCACGCACCGGGAAGCCGAAGCCCGCCAGCGTGCGGGCGATATGCGTGCCGAGCGTGCCCACCCCCATCACGCCGATGGTGAAGTCCGCGCGGCGATGCGGCTTGAGGAACTTCCAGTTGCCGGCGCGCTGCTGGGCCTCGTAGGCGTCCATCTTGCGGAAATAGCGCAGCACGGCGTGGGTGACGTACTCGGCCATCTGCGCGGCCATGCCGGCATCGTCGAGCCGCACGATCGGCACGCCCGCGGGCAAGGCGTCAGGGGCTTCATCGCGCAGGCGCAGGATGCCGTCGACGCCGGCGCCCAGGTTGAACACCGCCTTCAGCTCGGTACGGCCACGCAGCATCTCCACCGGCGGGCGCCAGACCACGGCGTAGTCGGCCGGTTCGCCACGGCTGTCCTCCCACGTCACGCATTGCGCTTCGGGCAGTGCCTCGGCGAATCCTGCGATCCAGGCGTCGTAGCGGCCATCGGGGACGTACAACTGCAACTTCATTTTGTCTCCAGGGGAATCTGGTGGGGTTAAATACGTATTTTGGCAGAGGAACGGACGTGGGGTTGGTTGGGGCAACGGTGACCGCGCCCCTGCCCCCTGTCGGCATCAAGCCCCCGACTTCCCCTCGAACGCCAGAAGCTGCGCCCCCTCCACAACCTGCTCCCCGACCCCGTAAAGCACCTCACTCACCACCCCGTCCACCGGTGCGCTGATGGTGTGCTCCATCTTCATGGCCTCCATCACCAGCAACGGCGTGCCGCGCGTGACGGTGCTGCCCGCCTCGACCATCACGGCAATGACCTTCCCGGGCATCGGCGCAGTGAGCTTGCCGCCTTCGCTTTCGGTCTCGCCGGCATGGGCCAACGGATCGAGCCAGGCCAGGCTCACATGCCGTCCGGCATAGAAGACGTGGAAGGTCTCGCCATCCGCATGCACCTGCCCGTGCGCGCGCCGGGTGCCGAGGTTGATGCGGATATCGTCGGCCTGGCAGGTGCAGGCAAAGGGCGCCGCCTGGTCCGCATAGATCAGCGTGCTGCCGCGCTCATTGGTGCTCAGCGTCACCTCCAGCACCTGCTCGCCATAGCCGAAGCGCAGCGTGCGCGACACGCCGCCGTTCAGCCGCCACGCGCCGCCATGGGTCCACGGCGAATGCTGGTCGGCGGCGTCGATGCGACGCTCGCGGGCCTCGCGGTCGAACAGCGCCGCCACCGCCAGCGCGATGACTTCCAGGCCGACCGGCGCCGGCGGCGGGAACAAGACCTTCTCGTTGCGCTCGATCAGGCCGGTGTCGAGGTCCGCCGTGCGGAACGCCTGGGACGACACCAGCCGCTGCAGGAAGGCCACGTTGGTCGACAACCCCACCACGTGATACGACGCCAGCGCCTGGCGCATGCGCGCCAGCGCCTCGTCGCGGTCCTTGCCCCAGACGATCAGCTTGGCGATCATCGGGTCGTAGAACGGGCTGATGGTGTCGCCTTCGCGCACGCCGGCGTCGATGCGGATGCCGGCCGGGCCGTGCACATCCTCACCGCGCATGAACTGCACCGCCGGCGGCGTGCGCAGGAAGCGCAGCGTGCCGGTTGATGGCAGGAACTGCTTGTCGGGGTTCTCGGCGTAGATGCGTGCTTCCAGGGCGTGGCCGTCGATGCGCAGCTGGTCCTGCGTGAGCGGCAGCGCTTCGCCGGCGGCGACGCGCAGCTGCCATTCGACCAGGTCCTGCCCGGTGATCATCTCGGTAACAGGGTGCTCCACCTGCAGGCGCGTGTTCATCTCCATGAAGTAGAACGAACCGTCCTGGTTGGCGATGAACTCCACCGTGCCGGCGCCGACATAGCCGACCGCCTTGGCCGCGGCCACCGCCGCTTCGCCCATGGCGCGGCGACGCGCCTCGGTCATGCCTGGCGCGGGGGCTTCTTCCAGCACCTTCTGGTGGCGGCGCTGCACCGAGCAGTCGCGCTCGAACAGGTAGACGCAGTTGCCATGGGTATCGGCAAACACCTGGATCTCGATATGGCGCGGGCGCGTCAGGTACTTCTCCACCAGTACCTTGTCATCGCCAAAGCTGGCGCTGGCCTCGCGCTTGACCGAGGCCAGCGCGGCCTCGAAGGCGTCGCCCGACTCGACCACGCGCATGCCCTTGCCGCCGCCGCCTGCGCTGGCCTTGAGCAGCACCGGGTAGCCGATGCGGTCGGCCTCGCGGCGCAGCAGCGCCGGACCCTGGTCCTCGCCGTGGTAGCCGGGCACCAGCGGCACCGCGGCCTTCTCCATCAATTGCTTGGCCGCGCTCTTGCTGCCCATCGCGTGGATGGCGGACGCCGGCGGGCCGATGAAGACCAGCCCCGCCGCGGCGCAGGCCTCGGCAAAGGCCTCGTTCTCGGACAGGAAGCCGTAGCCGGGGTGGATGGCCTGGGCGCCGGCCTCCTTCGCCATCTCGATGATGTGGTCCGCGCGCAGGTAGCTGTCGCGCGCGGCCGCGCCGCCGATATGCACGGCCTCGTCGCAGAAGGCGACGTGGCGCGCGTCGGCGTCGGCATCCGAGTACACCGCGACGGTGCGGATGCCGAGCCGGCGGCAGGTGGCGGCCACGCGGCAGGCGATTTCACCGCGGTTGGCGATCAGGATCTTGCTGAACATGGCTCCTCCTAGTTTTTCGACAGGACGGCGAGCCAGCTGATTACCGGTGGGCTTCCTTACCTCGTCATCCCGCGTAGCCCTCTGCGCGGATGTCGAGGCGGGCCAGCAGGGCGCGATCGCGGTCGGCCTGCGGGTTGCCGGTGGTCAGCAGCTTTTCGCCGTAAAAAATGGAATTGGCGCCGGCCATGAAGCACAGCGCCTGCAACGCTTCGTCCATGGCCTCGCGGCCGGCGGACAGGCGCACCATGGCGCGCGGCATGGTGATGCGTGCCACGGCAATGGTGCGGACGAACTCGAACGGGTCCAGCGCCTCGGTGCCCGCCAGTGGCGTGCCTTCGACCTGGACCAGGTTGTTGATGGGCACCGACTCCGGATACGGGTCCATATTGGCCAGCTGCGCGATCAGGCCGGCGCGCGCTTCGCGCGCCTCGCCCATGCCGACGATGCCGCCGCAGCAGACATTGATGCCGGCGTCGCGCACATGGCCGATGGTGTCGAGCCGGTCCTGGTAGGTGCGCGTGGTGATGATCTTGCCGTAGAACTCAGGCGAGGTATCCAGATTGTGGTTGTAGTAGTCCAGCCCCGCCTCCTTGAGCTGCTGGGCCTGCTCGGCCTTGAGCATGCCCAGCGTGACGCAGGTCTCCAGGCCCATGGCCTTGACTTCGCGCACCATGTCCATCACCGGCTCCAGGTGGCGGTCCTTGGGGCTGCGCCAGGCGGCGCCCATGCAGAAGCGGGTGGCGCCATTGGCCTTGGCCGCGCGCGCGGCGTCCAGGACTTCGTCCAGCGCCATCAGCTTTTCGGCCTTCACGCCGGCATCGTGGTGCGCGCTCTGCGGGCAGTAGCCGCAATCCTCTTCGCAGCCGCCGGTCTTGATCGACAGCAGCGTGGACAGCTGCACGGTATTGGCGTCGAAGTGCTCGCGGTGCACTTGCTGGGCGCGGAACAGCAGGTCGTTGAACGGCAGCGCGAACAGCGCGGCAACGTCATCGACGCGCCACGCGGCGTCATCGGGCAGTGCGTGCGAGCGCGCGCTCTGGCGCAGGGAATCGACGGAAACGGTAGTAACGGTGGTAGCGGTGTGAGCTTGAGTCATGATCGATGCGAATTCTGGTTCAGGCAGCAAGGCCGGCGGCCTCGGCTTGGTATTGGGTGGCGGCGGCGAACAACGGCGCAAGGTCGAGCCGGCCAGCGGCAGCGGCGGGCGCCAGTTGCCAGGGCAATTCACCGAGGCAAGGCGCGTCCAGCGACGCGTGCAGCGTGGCGATGTTCTCGTCGGCCAGCAGCATGTCCGGGTCGACCCGGTTGGCGATCCAGCCCGCCAGCGGCAGGCCGCGCGCGCGGATGGCTTCGGCGGTCAGCACGGCGTGGTTCAGGCAGCCGAGCCGGATGCCGACCACCATCACTACCGGGACTGCCAGCATCACCGCCAGGTCGGCGGTGTTCCAGCGCACCGCGCCTGCGTCGAGCGGCACATTGAAGCCGCCCACGCCCTCAACCACCACCGCATCGGCCTGCCGGCGCAGCGCGTCGAAGGCGTCACGGACCGGCGCGCGCGTGATGCGCACGCCCTCGTGCGCGGCGGCCAGGTGCGGCGAGCACGGGGTGCGCAGCAGGAACGGGCAGGTCTGGCCCAGCGGCACCGCCACCGAGCTGGCGGCGCGCAGCTGCGCCACGTCGTCGTTGTGCCAATGGCCGTCGCGCCACTCACTGCCGCTGGCCACGGGCTTCATGCCCGCGGTGCGGTAGCCGGCGGCATGGAGCGCATGCAGCAGCGTGGCGCTGGCGTGGGTTTTGCCGATGCCGGTATCGGTGCCGGTGACAAAGCAGGCGAAAGGCGCACGCGTGCTCATGCGACCTCCCGCTGCGCCACGGCGGCGCTCAGGGCATCCAGCAGGCGCCGCACATCGTCTTCGGTGTGCGCGGCCGACAGCGTGATGCGCAGCCGCGCGGTCCCTTCCGGCACGGTCGGCGGCCGGATCGCGCCGACGCGGATGCCATCCGCCTCCAGCGTGGCCGACAGCGCCAGCGCGGCGCCGTTGTCGCCGACGATCAGCGGCTGGATCGCGGTCTCGCTGTCGCCCAGCGTCCAGCCCGCGATGGCAGCCAGCTGGGCCAGCCCCTCGCGCAGCATGCCGATGCAGCGCGTCAGTTGCGCGCGGCGTTGCGTGCCCTCTTCTCCTTCGATGATCGCCAGGCTGGCCAGCAGCGCATGCGCGACTGCCGGCGGCGCGGCCGTGGTGTAGATATACGGCCGCGCGGTGTTGACCAGGTGTTCGATGATGGTCTCGTGCGCGGCGACGAAGGCGCCCGCCACGCCGGCGGCCTTGCCGAGCGTGCCGATATAGATCAGCCGCTCGGACGACAGCCCCAGCGCTTCCAGCACGCCGTGGCCCTGCTCGCCCAGCACGCCGAAGCCGTGGGCGTCATCGACAATGATCCAGGCGTCATGGCGCTCGGCCAGTTCCAGCAGCTTGCGCAGCGGCGCGACATTGCCGTCCATGCTGAACACGCTGTCGGTCACGATCAGCTTGCGCTCGCTGGTGCTGGCCGCCAGCAGCGCTTCCAGCGCGGCGGTGTCGCAATGCGGGTAGCGCTGCACGTCGGCGCGCGCGAGCCGCGCCCCATCGATCAGCGAGGCATGGTTGAGCGACTCGCAGAACAGCGTGGCGCCCGCGGTGCCCAGCGCGGTCAGCACCGCCATGTTGGCCATGTAGCCGGTGCAGAAATACAGCGTGCACGCATGCGGGATATGCGGGGCGAGCCAGCGCGCCAGTTCCGCTTCCAGCTGGGTGTGCGCCAGCGAATGCCCGCTGACCAGGTGCGAGGCACCGCTGCCCGCACCATAGCGCTGCGCGCCTTCCACCAGCGCGGCGATCACGTCCGGGTGGTTGGCCAGCCCCATGTAGTCGTTGCTGCAGAAGGTCAGCAGCGATTCCGGCTCGGACCCGTCCTCGCCCACGGCCTGGTGCGGCGCGCAGGCAGTGTGGGCAACGCGGCGGCGGCGCGTCAGGGCCAGCGCGTGGCGCTGTTCGGCGGCCCGCCTCAGTTGTTCAAGCAGCATGGCGCACCTCCCCGCTCGTGGTCACATCGGTGGTCACATCGTCGAGCGTGGCCATCATCTGCTCGCCCAGCCAGCGTGCCTGCGCGGCATCGAAGACGTAGGGCGGCATCACGTACAGCGTATTGCCGATCGGGCGCACCAGCAGCTCGCGCTCGCGCGCGGCGTGATGGAAGCGCGCGGCAAAGTCGGCGCCGGCGACGTCATCGCGCACATCGGCGGCCCAGATCAGCCCGCGCTGGCGGACGTGCCGCAGGCGCGCGTCGGCGGCCAGCGCGGCCATGCCGTCGGCGAGCCAGTGCGCGCGCTCGCGGTTGCGCGCGAGCACGTCGTCCTGCGCGAACAAGTCCAGCGTGGCCAGCGCGGCGCGGCAGGCCAGCGGGTTGCCGGTGTAGGAGTGCGAATGCAGGAAGCTGCGGGCCAGCTCGTCGGCGACGAAGGCACGCTGGATCTCCGGGCGCGACAGCACCAGCGACAGCGGCAGGTAGCCGCCGCTGATGCCCTTGGACAGGCACAGGAAGTCGGGCCACAGGTGCGCGGGCAGCGGCGCCTCCCCGGCGCGCGACTGTTCCCACGCGAAGAAGGTGCCGGTGCGCCCGCAGCCCACCGCGATCTCGTCGGCGATCAGGTGGATCCGGTAGCGGTCGCACAAAGCGCGCGCGCCATCCAGATACGACGGGTCGTACATCGCCATGCCGGCGGCGCCCTGCACCAGCGGCTCGACGATCAGCGCGGCGATCTGGCCGGCGCGCTCGCGCAGCAGGGTTTCCAGCTCCGCCAGGGCGCGGGCGGCCACGTCCGCAGCGCTCTCGCCGGGTGCGGCCTGGCGTGCGTCGGGCGACATCACCACGTGTGCGCGGCGGATCAGCGGATCATAGGCATCGCGGAAGACTTCCACGTCGGTCACCGCGAGCGCGCCCACGGTCTCGCCGTGGTAGCCGTGGCGCAGGCAGACGAACTCGCGCTTGGCAGGCAGGCCGGTATTGCGCCAGTAGTGGAAGCTCATCTTCAGCGCGATCTCGACCGCCGAGGCGCCGTCCGAAGCGTAGAAGACATTGCCGAGCGCGCCGCCGGTCAGCGCCGACAGGCGCTCCGCCAGCTCCACCGCCGGGGCATGGGTGCAGCCGGCGAGCATCACGTGCTCAAGCGTTTCCAGCTGGCTGGCCAGCGCGGCGTTGATGCGCGGGTTGGCGTGGCCGAACAGGTTGACCCACCACGAACTGGTGGCGTCGAAATAGCGGCGGCCGTCGGCATCATGCAGCCACGGGCCGACGCCGCGCACGATCGCCAGCGGCACCGCGTCGTCGTCGGGGCGCAGCCGCGTGCATGGATGCCAGACGGCGTTGCGGCTGCGCTGGCCGAGTGCCTGCGCGTCTCTGCCTGGGGAAAGGGACAGGTGATCCAAGGTAGCCCTCCTTTGTTGACCGTCCGCGCGCGCGCCGTTGCCGGCAAGGCCGGGCTGTGCGACGGTGGCGGACAGGTTGGGGAGGGTCATGTTAGGAATGTCTCTTTCAGGTTGGCAATGACAATGGAATTTCCAAGTTAGCGGCGCGTTAGCGAAACTTGACGAATGTTTCCATGATGAAGCCTTGTTCTTGTTGCTAGCGTGCTGCGATCTACACGCAATCTTTATTTACGGAGGCATGCTGTCGCATGCTGCTACGGAACTCCCCTCTCCCGCCTGCGGGAGAGGGGTGGGGGGAGAGGGCAGGCCTTCCCACGAAGTCAGGCGCCTCATGCTTGGCATAAGCCCGCCCTCTCCCCCAGCCCCTCTCCCGCGCGCGGAAGAGGGGAGCAAACAAGCGGTAAGCCAGTCTTTTGCCTCAAGCCGGCCGCCACGACGGCGAGCGCTTCTCCAGGAACGACTTCACCCCTTCACGCCCCTCTTCCGACGCCCGGATCTTTGCAATCCGGTCCGCGGTATCGGCCAGCAAGTCGTTGTCGATCGCGCGCCCGGCGATGTCCTGCACCAGTCGCTTGCTTTCGCGCACGGCGTTCGGGCTGTTGGCCACCAGCGCAGTCGCCAGTTCGGCGACCTTGGCGTCCAGAGCCTCGGCCGGCACCACCGTATGCACAAAGCCCAGCCGCAGCGCCTCGGCGGCATCGAAGCGCTCGGCGGTGATGAAGTAGCGGCGTGCGGCCTGCTCGCCCAGCGCGCGGATCACATACGGGCTGATGGTGGCGGGCAGCAGTCCCAGGCGCGCCTCGGACAGGCAGAAGTGCGCGTGCTCGGCAGCCACCGCGATATCGCACGCGGCCACCAGGCCCATGCCGCCGGCGTAGGTGTCGCCCTGGATGCGCGCGATCACCGGGCGCGGGCACGACCAGATGGTGTGCAGCATCTGCGCCAGGGTCAGCGCATCGGCGCGGTTCTGGTCGTCGGAATAGCCGGCCATCTTCTTCATCCAATTCAGGTCGGCGCCGGCGCAGAAGGCAGGGCCGTTGCCGGCCAGCACGATGGCGCGCACCTCGTCCATGTCGCCCAGCGCGCGGAAGGCGCCGGTCAGCTCGGCGATCACGGTCTCGTTGAAGGCGTTGCGCACATCGGGCCGGTTCAGCGTGACGGTGGCGACGTGGCTGGCGATATTGACGGTCAGGGCGGTGAATTCCATGGTTCGCTCCGTTGGCGGATTAAGTTGTCTGGTGCGGTTCAGGTCCCGGCGTCGAACGGCAGCCCCAGCGAGCGGAAGAAGTTGCCGACTTCAGGCAACCACACCGGGATGCCTTCGCGCGCGCTGAAGACGCGATGCGAGTCGTTGCCGAACTCGCCCACGTCCACCAGCCGCGATCTGGCCGCGGGACCGGTGGCGCGCGCCTTGAAGGCGTTGAACATGCGGCCGGGCAAGGGCACCGGCCAGTAGCTGTCGTTGTCGCCGTACACCCACAGCGACGGGTAGCGCGCCAGGCCGCCATAGCTGGCAAAGGCATCGACCAGGCGCTCTTCCCAGTCCGCGCAGTTCAGGTTGCGCAGCCCGCCCGCGAAGTTGACCACGCCCAGCACCCCCGGATAGCCGATGGTGCTGAACGCCATCGTGGTCAGGCCCCCGTGCGACTGGCCGATCACGACAATGCGGTCCATGTCCACATAGGGCTGCGTGGCCATGAAGTCGAGCGTGGCGACGACATCGTCGGCCTGCATCATGCCGTTGGTCTCGATGTCGCAGCTGCCGCCCACATAGGCGCCACCCGAGCGCGCAAAACCCTGCCGCATCGGCAGCACCACGGCGTAGCCGCGGCGCAGGAATTCCAGGCTCTGCGCCGGAAAGCGCGCGCGCCCCTGCATCGCGGGCCGGCCCGGCGCCTTGCCGTGGTTGATCACCACCAGCGGGAACGGCCCATCGCCAGCCGGCTTGAATACCGTGGCCTCCAGGTCGATGCGCGACGGGATCGCCGCCTTGGGCAGCATCACCACCTGCTCCTGGAAGCGCATGCGCGGCGCAGGATTGCCGTTGCCGTTCGCGCTCTGCGCATGCCCCGACAGCGGCGCCAGCAAGGCAAGCGCCGTAACCAGGGCTGGGCTGCAAAGCAGGCGGGCGACGCTGCGCATGGGGTGGAAGGCGGTAATGTGACAGTAGCGGCGTGGCCGGGATTACATGCGGAACACGCCGAACTTCATCTCGTCGATCGGTGCGTTCAGGCTGGCGGAAAGACCCAGGCCCAGCACGGTGCGGGTCTGCGCCGGGTCGATCACGCCGTCGTCCCACAGCCGCGCGCTGGCGTAGTACGGATGGCCCTGGTGCTCGTACTGGTCGCGGATCGGCTGCTTGAACGCCTCTTCCTCCTGCGCGCTCCACTTGCCGCCCTTGCCTTCGATGCCGTCGCGGCGCACCGTGGCCAGCACGCTGGCGGCCTGCTCGCCGCCCATCACCGAGATGCGCGCGTTCGGCCACATCCACAGGAAGCGCGGCGAATACGCGCGCCCGCACATGCCGTAGTTGCCGGCGCCGAACGAGCCGCCGATGATCACCGTGAACTTGGGTACCTGCGCGGTGGCCACCGCGGTCACCATCTTGGCGCCGTTGCGCGCGATGCCTTCGTTCTCGTACTTGCGCCCGACCATGAAGCCAGTGATGTTCTGCAGGAACACCAGCGGGATCTTGCGCTGGCAGCACAGCTCGATGAAGTGCGCGCCCTTGAGCGCGGACTCGGAGAACAGGATGCCGTTGTTGGCGATGATGCCGACCGGGTAGCCCCAGATGCGCGCGAAGCCGCACACCAGCGTGGTGCCGTAGCGCGCCTTGAACTCGTCGAACTCGGAGCCGTCGACCAGGCGCGCGATCACCTCGCGCACGTCGTAGGGCTTGCGCGTGTCGGTCGGGATCACGCCGTACAGTTCTTCCACCGGGTACAGCGGCTCGACCGGCTCGTGCAGGCGGATCTGGTCCGGCTTGCGGCGGTTCAGGTGCTGCACGATATTGCGCGCCAGGCTCAGCGCATGATGGTCGTTCTGCGCAAAGTAGTCGGCCACGCCCGACAGGCGCGTATGCACGTCGGCGCCGCCCAGGTCTTCGGCGCTGACCTCCTCGCCGGTGGCGGCCTTCACCAGCGGCGGGCCGCCCAGGAAGATGGTGCCTTGGTTCTTGACGATGATGGACTCGTCGCTCATCGCCGGCACGTAGGCGCCGCCGGCGGTGCACGAGCCCATCACCACCGCGATCTGCGGGATGCCCTGCTTGGACAGGTTGGCCTGGTTGTAGAAGATGCGGCCGAAGTGGTCGCGGTCGGGGAACACATCGTCCTGATTGGGCAGGTTGGCGCCGCCGGAATCGACCAGGTAGATGCACGGCAGGTTGTTCTGCTCGGCGATCTCCTGCGCGCGCACATGCTTCTTGACCGTCATCGGGTAGTAGGTGCCGCCTTTGACGGTGGCGTCATTGCAGACGATCACGCACTCCTGCCCGGCCACGCGGCCGATGCCGGTGATGATGCCCGCGCCCGGCGCGGCATTGTCGTACATGTCGTACGCGGCCAGCTGCGACAGCTCCAGGAACGGGGTGCCCGGATCCAGCAGTTGCTGCACGCGGTCGCGCGGCAGCAGCTTGCCGCGCGACAGGTGCTTGTTGCGCGCGTCGTCGCCGCCGCCTTCGGCCAGCTTCGCGATCCTGGCCTTGAGGTCGGCCACCAGGGCCTGCATCGACTCGGCGTTGGCCTGGAAGGATTCGGAGCGGGCGTTGAGTTTGGTTTCCAGGGTGGGCATCTGTGTCTCTTCCTGCTTGATATTGGTTTTCGCCGTCCTGCCAGCGGCCGGGCTCAGCCTGCGTGCCTGGGCAGCGGGTGCCCCGGCATCAGGTCGTAGGGGTGCTTCCAGCCCGGCAGCGCACGAATGCGCTCGGCCCAGGCGTGGATATGCGGATACTCCTTGCGCCAGTGCACGCCGATCTCGTCGTCGAAGAAGACGTAGCCCGACAGCGAGAAGTCCGCGATGGTGGCGCGCTCGCCCAGCAGGAACGCTCGCCCGGCCAGTTGCGCGTTGAGCACGTTCCACGCGCCTTCGCAGCGCGCGCGGAAGAACTCCAGCACGGCCGGGTCCGGCGACCTGGCAAAGGTGCGCATGAAGCGATAGGTGGCGGTGTAGGAGGTGAACTTGTGGTTGTCGAACAGCAGCCAGCGCAGCACCTCGGCGCGCTCGGCCTCGTCGCGCGGGCCGTAGGCATCGAGGCGCGTGGCCAGCGTTTCCAGGATGGCACCGGACTGCGACAGGCGCTGGCCGCCGCACTCCAGCACCGGCACCTCGCCCATCACGTTGATGGCGCGGTATTCGGGCGTGCGGGTCTCGCCGTTGAAGAAATCGACGAAGCGCGGCTGCCACAGCTGCTGGCCGCGCTGCACGCCGACGGTCTCCAGCAGCAGCGCCACCTTGTAGGCATTGCCGGACTGGGCAAAGCAATACAGCAGGTACTCAGGCTCATTCCGCTTCTCGATGCTCATGATGTCTCCCCGATCATGTCGCCATCCACATAGAGCCAGCGCGGTGCCTCGCCAGGCGCGCGCGGCTCGCGTACAAAGCGGCTGCGTTCGTGCAGCCGCATGGCGCGCCCGCCTACCTTGTAGCGCGCCACGAACTCCACTTCGGCATGCGCATCGTCCTGCTGCGCATGCGCCTTCACCGTGAGCCCGAGCCAGCGCGTGGCGGTATCCGGCAACAGGTCGGCCGGGCAGGTCGATGCATGCCAGGTCTGCCGCAACCATTCCATGTCGTTCAGCACATAGGCGCTGTAGCGGGAGCGCATCAGTGCCTCGGCATTGGGCGGCAGTGCCTCGCCACGATGGAAGCGGCCGCAGCAGGCGGCATAGTCCGCGCTGCCGCACGGGCACGGCACCGGTCCGGCCTTGGGCAGGCGGCCTGCCGCTTTCGCGGTCATCCCACCAGCTCCGGCAGGTCGCGCATATCGGTGAAGATGGTGCCCGCGCCGGCCTCGCGCAGCAGCGCGGCATCGTTGCGCTCGGCGTAGCCGAACACCGTCATGCCGGCGGCAACGCCCGCGGTCACGCCGGTCGGGCTGTCTTCCACCACGGCGCAGCGCGCCGGCTCAACGCCCATGGTGCGCGCGGCCAGCAGGTACACATCGGGCGCGGGCTTGCTGCGTGCCACTTCGGTGGCGGAGAAGATATGCTCGCGCTCATCCTGCTGGAACAGCTCGACCAGGCCGGTCCTGGTCAGTTGCAGCTTGACCTTGACGCGGTCCGCACCCGACGCCACGCACACCGGCATGCCGGTGGCGGCGATCTTGCCAATCGCCTCGCGCACATGGGCGACCGCAGCGACTTCGGCTTCCAGCACCGCGTTGCGGCGCGCCAGCCAGGTCGACAGCCAGTTCTCGGGCAGCGGCGCGCCGCGCATGCGCTCGATCATCTCCAGCTCTTCGCGCACGGCGCGGCCGAGAAACAGGCGCGTGGAGTCTTCCAGCGAGATCTCGATGCCAAGCTCGTTCAGCATCTGGTTGAGCACGCGGTTGACGATGGGCTCGCTGTCGACGAGCACGCCGTCGCAGTCGAAGATCACGCAATCGAATCGGCCGGAATGGCCACGGGTTGCTGCAGTCATGCGGGTTTCTTTTCCTTGGTGTCCAGGCTCGGCACAGCCCGGAGTTCAGTCTGGCGGCGGCTCTTCAGGTGGGCCTCGACCTGGTCGAAGCGGTCGAAGCCCCAGAACGGCTCGCCATCGATGATGACGAAGGGCGAGCCGAACACGCCCTTGGCCATCGCCACGTCGATCTCGGCCTTGAGCTGGTCCTTGATCTGGTAGCTGGTGGCGCCGGCATCCAGCGCCTGCACGTCCACGCCCAGCGGCTCGGCCAGCTTCATGATCTCGGCCGGCTCGGCGATATTGATGTCGTCGACGAACAGCGCGCGGTACACCGACTTGGCAAAGGCCGCGGCGATGTCATCGCCGTGGTGGTTCTGCAGCCACAGCATGGCACGCGCGGCGTGCGTGGTGGGCAGCGGGAAATGCGTGGGGCGCTTGTACTCGATGCCGTGGAAGCGCGCGGTGCGCTCGAAATCGCGCCACGAATAATCGCCCTTGAGCGGCAGCTGCGGCAGCGGCGAGGCGCCGGTGGTCTTGAACACCACGCCCAGCAGGATGGGATGCCAGGCGACGATGCGCCCGTACTTCTGCGCCAGGTCGTCGATGCGGGTACTGGCAAAGTAGCCGTAGGGCGAAGAGAAATCAAAGTAGAAGTCGATCGCTGCGGTCATGTCGGGGCCCTTCTTGTTGTGGTTGCCGGTACGGGGATCAGGGAAGCGCGCCGCCTTCGCGGCACACACCCCATCGTACGCGCATCGCTAGGCCAGCGCGCGCGCGATCAGGATCTTCTGGATATCGCTGGTGCCCTCGTAGATCTGGCACACGCGCACGTCGCGGTAGATGCGCTCCACCGGGAAGTCGCTGACGTAGCCGTAGCCGCCGAACACCTGGATCGCATCCGAGCACACCCGCTCGGCCATCTCGCTGGCAAAGAGCTTGGCCATGGCCGCTTCCTTCAGGCACGGGCGGCCGGCGTCGCGCAGCGCGGCGGCGTGCCACACCATCTGGCGCGCCACGTCGATGCGGGTGGCCATCTCGGCCAGGCGGAACTGCACCGCCTGGTGCTGGAACAGCGGCTGGCCGAAGCTCTCGCGCTCCTTGGCATAGGCCAGCGCCGCCTCGAACGCGGCGCGCGCCATGCCGATGCTCTGCGAGGCGATGCCGATGCGCCCGCCTTCCAGTCCCGACAGCGCCATCTTGTAGCCGCCGCCCTCGTCGCCGAGCAGGTTGGCCGCCGGCACGCGGCAGTCCTCGAACAGGATCTGCGCGGTGTCCGACGAATGCTGGCCGAGCTTGTCCTCCAGCCGCGCCACCACGTAGCCCGGGGTCGAAGTCGGCACGATAAAGGCGCTGATGCCGCGCTTGCCTGCGGCCTTGTCGGTCACGGCCAGCACGATCGCCACGTCGGCGTTCTGGCCGCTGGTGATGAACTGCTTGACGCCGTTGAGCACGTAGTGGTCGCCATCGCGTACCGCAGTGGTACGCAGCGCCGACGCATCCGAGCCCACGTGCGGCTCGGTCAGGCAGAACGCGCCCAGCATCTCGCCGCGCGCCAGCGGCACCAGCCACTGCTGCTTCTGCGCCTCGCCGGCGAACGACATCAGCATGCTGCACACCGGGCAGTTATTGACGCTGATGACGGTGGAGGTGCCGCCATCGCCGGCCGCGATCTCTTCCAGGATCAGCGCCAGCGACAGGTAGTCCAGTCCGGCGCCGCCGTATGCCTCCGGCACCGCCACGCCGTAGGCGCCCAGCGCCGCCAGTTCGCGGTGCACGTCCTTGGGGAAGGTCTTGTCGCGGTCCCACTGCGCGGCCTGCGGCGCGATCACTTCCTGCGCGAACTGGCGCACGGCGTCGCGGATCATTTCCTGTTCGGGGGTCAGCAGCATGTCGGTTCGATGCTCAGTGTGCGTGCGCGCTTACCAGGGGATGGGCGTGCCGTCGTAATTGTGGAAGGTGCCGTTGTCGCGCCGCTTGACGCCGGCGAGCAACTGGCGCATGCCCTTGACGCTCTGCTGCACGGTCAGGTCGGCTTCCTGGCCGCCCATGTCGGTCTTGACCCAGCCCGGGTGCAGCGCGACGCAGGTGGCGTGGCGCGCATCGAGCGAGACCGCGCGCAGCGCCGCATTGGCGCCGGCCTTGCTGACGCGGTACAGCCAGCTGGTGCTGTGCTCCATCGCGGTGATGCTGCCCATGCGCGAGGACAGCACCGCCAGCACGCCGCCGTGGCCGGACTGGCCCGCTTCGACGTAGGGCAGCAGCAGCGGCAGCGCCATCATCGGGCCCAGCACGTTGACATGCATCACCCGGTCGAATTCCTGCGGCGTGACCGGTTGCGCGCCTTCGGTGCGGGGTCCCAGCACGCCGGCGTTGTAGATCGCCACGTCGAGGGCTTCGCCGTCGAGCTTCCAGCCCAGGCCCGCGACCGCGCCGGCATCGGACAGGTCGACCTGATGGGCTTCGGCGCCCAGCGCCTGCAATGCGCCGACGCCTTCAGGCGTACGCGCCGCCGCAATGACGCGCCAGCCGTCGGCACGGTACTGGCGCACGAATTCAAGGCCGATGCCGCGCGAGGCACCGAGGATCAGGACGGTTGGCAAGGCTGTGCTCCTTTGTCGGGCTGGCCGGAGCGCGAAACGGCTCGCCCGGCCACGGGTTCAGCAAACTGCCTCTGTCTTGCTCCCTCTCCCGCAAGCGGGAGAGGGGAGAAAACAAGCGGGAAGGAACGCGTTACAGGATCTCGATCCCCACCGCAGTCGCCTCGCCACCACCAATGCACAGGCTCGCCACCCCACGCTTGCCCCCGGTCTTGCGCAGCGCGCCGATCAGCGTGGTCATGATGCGTGCGCCCGAAGCGCCGATCGGGTGGCCCAGTGCGCAGGCGCCACCATGGATATTGACCTTGTCACGCGGGATCTTGAGGTCGTGCATGGCCGCCATCGGCACCACGGCGAAGGCCTCGTTGATCTCGAACAGGTCGACGCTGTCGGTGGTCCAGTCCAGCTTGCGGTACAGCTTGGAAATCGCTTCCACCGGCGCGGTGGTGAACCAGCCCGGCGCCTGCGCGTGGGTGGTGTGGCCGAGCATGCGCGCGATCGGCTGCAGGCCCAGCTTCTTCGCGGTGGAGGCGCGCATCATCACCAGCGCCGAGGCGCCGTCGTTGATGGACGACGACGAGGCCGCCGTGATGGTGCCGTCCTTGGCAAACGCGGGCTTGAGCGAGGGGATCTTGTCCAGCTTGATGCGGCGCGGGCCTTCGTCGGTGTCGATCACGGTGTCGCCGCCCCTGCCGGACACCGTCACCGGCGCGATCTCCCAGCGGAAGTCGCCGTTCTCGGTGGCCTGCTGGGCGCGGCGCACGCTTTCCATCGCGAATTCGTCCTGCTGCTCGCGCGTAAAGCCGTACTTGGCGGCGCAGTCCTCACCGAAGGTGCCCATGGCGCGGCCCTTGTCATACGCGTCTTCCAGGCCGTCCAGCATCATGTGGTCGTAGATCATGCCGTGGCCGATGCGGTAGCCGCCGCGGCCCTTCGGCACCAGGTACGGCGCATTGGTCATGCTCTCCATGCCGCCGGCAATGGCGATATCGAACGAGCCCGCGATCAGCCCGTCGTGGACGGTCATGGCCGCGCGCATGCCCGAGCCGCACATCTTGTTGACGGTGGTGCAGCCCACGCCCAGCGGCAGGCCCGCGCCCAGCGCGGCCTGGCGCGCCGGGGCCTGGCCCTGGCCGGCCGGCAGCACGCAGCCGAACACCACCTCTTCCACCTGCTCGGGCTTCAGGCCGGCGCGCTCTACGGCGGCGCGGATGGCCACGGCGCCCAGCTGCGGCGCGGTGACGCTGGCGAATTCGCCCTGGAACGCAGCCATCGGCGTGCGGGCGGCTGAAACGATGACGATCTCTTCCATGTCGGGTCTCCTGGATCGGTGGATGAAGAAGCGGTGTGTGCGTCCGGTCAGCGGATCGACGCCTGCGGCGGATCGCCGTACTGGCGGTAGGCCGCGGCCAGTTGCTCGCGCAGTTCGTCGTTGCTGCTGGCGGCCATGCCCAGGTCGCGCAGCAGGCCGTCGGACACGCCGTAGACCCAGCCATGCACGGTCACCGCCTGGCCGCGGCTCCAGGCGTCCTGGAGCACGGTGGTCTGGCAGACGTTGTTGACCTGCTCGATCACATTGAGCTCGCACAGCCGGGTATGGGCATCGTCTTCGCGCAGCAGCGTGCCGAGATAGGCCTCGTGCTTGTCGGCCACGTCGCGCACATGGCGCAGCCAGTTGTCGGCCAGGCCGATGCGCTCGCGCTTGAGCGCGACCTTGACACCGCCGCAGCCGTAGTGGCCCACCACGGTGATATGGCGCACCTTGAGCACCTCTACCGCGAACTGGATCACCGCCAGCGCGTTCAGGTCGCTGTGCGCGATCACGTTGGCGATATTGCGGTGGACGAACACCTCGCCCGGGGCCAGGCCCAGAATCTGGTTGGCCGGCACGCGCGAATCGGAGCAGCCGATCCACAGGTACTCGGGCGCCTGCTGGTTGGCCAGGCGCATGAAGAAGGTGGGGTCTTCGGCGTTGACGCGGTCGACCCACTCGCGGTTGTTGCGGAACAGCTGGGCGATGGCGTCAGTCATGCGACCCTCCTTGCAGGACCAGGATCGGGAACGGCAGCGGTACCCTGCGCGCTGCCAGCTTCGCTGTAGCGGTGAATGAATCGCTCTGAACTGTGATAGGCAAAGAAGTCATGAACATGTCCGGCCAGCAGCCGGTCCTTGTGGCTCTGCCACATGGCAGGGTCGAAAAAGTCCGCATGGTGGCGCAGGAACGCCGCGCGCACGCGCGTGTCGCCCAGCAGGAAGGTGCGGAAGGTCTCGGGAAAGATGTCGTGCGGACGCACCGTGTACCAGACCTCGCCCGACATCTCCTCTTCCTCGTTGCGCGGCTGCGGCACGTCGCGGATGTTGCAGTCGGTCAGGTACTCGATCTCGTCGTAGTCGTAGAACACCACGCGCCCGTGGCGCGTGACGCCGAAGTTCTTGTACAGCATGTCTCCCGGAAAGATGTTCGCAGCGATCAGCTCCTTGACGGCGTTGCCGTATTCAATCACGCCGTGCTCGACCTGCTCGTCAGTGCCCTCCGTCAGGTAGATGTTCAGCGGCGTCATGCGGCGCTCGATATAGACGTGGCGCACCACGATCTCTTCGCCGCCATCCTTGCCGCGCTGGTACTCGATCATCGACGGCGCGTGCTGCTCGAACTCGCGCACCAGCGCCTCGTCGAAGCGCGAGAGCGGGAAGGCCACGTCGGAATACTCCAGCGTATCGGCCATGCGGCCGACGCGGTCGTGCTGCTTGACCAGCTGGTACTTGGACTTGACCAGCTCGCGCGTGGTTTCCTTGGGCGCCGGGAAAAAGTCCTTGATGACCTTGAACACGTACGGGTACGACGGCAGCGTGAACACCAGCATCACCAGCCCGCGGATGCCGGGCGCGACGATGAACTTGTCCGACGAATGCTGCAGGTGGTGCAGGAAGTCGCGGTAGAACAGGTTCTTGCCCTGCTTCTGCAGGCCCAGCGAGGTATAGATCTCGGCGCGCGGCTTGCGCGGCATGATGTCGCGCAGGAAGGTCACGTAGGCCGACGGGATCTCCATGTCGACCATGAAATAGGAGTGCGTGAACGAGAACAGGATCAGCAACTGTTCCTTCTTCAGCAGCACGGTGTCCAGCGTCAGCTTGCCCGAGGGGCCGTGCACGATCGGGATCGCCAGCGGGAAAGTGCGGTCGCCGTTCAGGATGCGGCCGATGATAAAGGCCGACTTGTTGCGGAAGAACAGCGACGACAGCGTATGGACCTGGAAATTCGGCGCGATGCGCAGGTCGCCGAAATGCTCGCTGACCGCGCGCACCACGTAGCCGATGTCGCGCTGCAGGTCCTCGAACGGGCTCTCCAGCTGGAAGTTGTGCACGATGCGCTCGAAGCACGCGGCCATGCCCTCGCGGCTGCCCGGGTAGTAGGCGCGGAAGGTGGGGCGCGTGGGCGATTCCTCGTTCTCGATGTACTCGGTCGAGATCGCCGGGCGCACGAAGATGAAATCGTTGTTGAAGTACGAGCGGTGCAGGATGCGCGTGCAGACCGAGTTGAAGAAGGTCTCGGCCAGCTCGGGCTGGTGGTGGTTGGTCAGCAGGCCGATGTAGTGCAGCTTGATCTGCTGCCAGATCTCGTCCTCGATGTTCTCGGCGTCGTACTCGTCTTCCAGGATCACGCTCGATTCGCGCACGCGCTCGTTGTAGAACGCAATGCGGTCGCGCTGGATCTGCTGCAGCCCGTGCCAGTCGCCGGCCTCGAACTTGAGCTTGGCCTGGTGGCTGACCTCGCGGAACAGGCGGTAATGCTTGTCGAACCCGTCGAGCATCGTTCTCGCCACATCGAAGGCAATCTGCGAGGAGAGCAGTTTGGGGAAGTGGGACATGGGTCGACGGGGGCCGGGAGAAATGTGCGGCGAGCGGTCTTGCGACGGGTACTGAGATTGTAATGGGGTTCGGGCGGGGGCTCCGGGTGATTTCGGCGCCCCCCTTGCGCTTTACATGGTTTCGGCGAACAGCTCGCGGCCGATCAGCATGCGGCGGATTTCCGAGGTGCCGGCGCCGATCTCGTACAGCTTGGCGTCGCGCCACAGGCGGCCGGCCGGGTATTCATTGATATAGCCGTTGCCGCCCAGGATCTGCACGGTCTCGCCCGCCATCCAGGTGGCCTTCTCGGCGGTGTACAGGATCACCGCGGCGCAGTCCTTGCGCACCTGGCGCACGTGCCCGCTGCCCAGCGCGTCCAGGTTCTTGCCGACCGTGTACAGGTAGCTGCGCGCGGCCTGCAGCGTGGTGTACATATCGGCCACCTTGCCCTGGATCAGCTGGAATTCGCCGATGCTCTGGCCGAACTGCTTGCGGTCGTGGATATACGGCGTGACCACGTCCATGCACGCCTGCATGATCCCGACCGGGCCGCCGGACAGCACCGCGCGCTCGTAGTCCAGCCCGCTCATCAGCACCTTGGCGCCGCCGTTCTCGGCGCCAAGGATGTTCTCGACCGGCACTTCCACGTCCTGGAACACCAGTTCGCCGGTGTGCGAGCCGCGCATGCCCAGCTTGTCCAGCTTCTGCGCCACCGAGAAGCCCTTCATGCCCTTTTCGACGATAAAGGCGGTCATGCCGCGCGCGCCCAGCTCAGGCTCGGTCTTGGCATAGACCACCAGCACGTCGCAGTCCGGGCCGTTGGTGATCCACATCTTGGTGCCGTTGAGCACGTAGCGGTCGCCCTTGAACTCGGCGCGCAGCTTCATGCTGACCACGTCGGAGCCGGCATTGGGCTCGCTCATGGCCAGCGCGCCGATCCATTCGCCCGAGACCAGCTTGGGCAGGTACTTCGCCTTCTGCGCCGGCGTGCCGTTGCGGTGGATCTGGTTCACGCACAGGTTGGAATGCGCGCCGTACGACAGGCCGACCGACGCCGAGGCGCGGCTGATTTCTTCCATCGC
>NZ_KB944464.1:0-48548 GCF_000389805.1 Cupriavidus sp. GA3-3 | reverse complement strand
GCCTCGCCGCGATCGTCGCCAGTGCGGCGCGGGCGGTTGTCGTCGTCGCCAAAGCGGCGCGGCGGACGCGAATCGCCGCCCTCGAAACGGCGCGGACGTGCCTCGCCCCGGTCATCGCCAGTGCGGCGCGGGCGGTTGTCGTCGTCGCCGAAGCGGCGCGGCGGGCGCGCCTCGCCGCCTTCGAAGCGGCGCGGACGTGCCTCGCCCCGGTCATCGCCGAAGCGGCGCGGACGCGCCTCGCCGCCTTCCGGGCGGCGCGGGCGTGCCTGGCGTTCGCCGTCAGCGGGACGCGGCGCGCGGGCCTGCGCTTCGCCCTGGGCCGGACGGCCGCCGGTCTTGCCGCCGGCGCGCTCCTGGGCGCGCTTGATGCCTTCGGAGACGGCTTGCACGCGCTTGCGGTTCAGGTCGGACACGCGCACGGGGCGGGTACCGGTCTTGCGCGCGGCCGTGCCGGTGTCGCTGGCGGCCTTGATACCTAGCGTCTTGCGCTTCGGCGAATTGCTGTCGGTCATATGTTGATGCTGCCCGCCCGCCTCAGATGGCGAGGGCGGCGAGCAAGTCCTGTTCAAGCTGAATCTGCAATCGGTTGTCGGCAGCCAGGCGGCTGCCGTCGACCAGGAACACGTCTTCGACGCGTTCGCCCAGGGTGTTGATGCGTGCCGTGTGGACGGATACGCGATGCCGTGCCAGTACGCGGGCGATGGCGTACAGCAGGCCGGTGCGGTCGTTGGCGGACAGCGACAGCAGGTAATACTGGCCGCGCTCGTCGGGGCGCAGGTCCACGCGCGGCTTGATCGGGAAGCTGCGCGACTGGCGCGACAGCCGCCCCTGCGTGGGTTCGGGCAGTGCGCCTTGCAGGCGCAGCCGCTCGCACAGTTCGTGCTCGACCAGCGCGATGATGTCGCGGTAGCTGCCGCCGTCGCCGGCCATGCCGGGGTCGGTGACCTGGAACGTGTCCAGCGCGTAGCCGTGGCGCGTGGTGTGGATCTTGGCGTCCTGGATCGAGAATGCCTTGCGCTCGAAGTAGCCGCAGATGCGCGCGAACAGGTCGGGCTGGTCCTTGACGTAGACCGCCACCTGCAGGCCTTCGCCGGCGGGGGAGACGCGTGCCTTGACCACCGGCGTGGGGCTGTCCACCTTGTTGTACAGGTGGCGCGTGAGCCAGGCGATATCGTGCGAATCGTGGCGCAGGAAGAAAGCCACGTCGAGCTGCGCCCACAGGGACTTGCCCAGCGCCGGGTCGAAGGCCTTCAGGCGCAGCTCGGAGATGGTGTCTTCCTTGCGCTGCGACCACAGCGAATGCGAATCCACGCGCGCGCCGCCGAGCACGCGCAGCGTGATGTGGTACAGGTCTTCCAGCAGCTTGCCCTTCCACGCGTTCCATACCTTGGGGCTGGTGCCGCGGATGTCGGCCACGGTCAGCAGGTAGAGCGCGGTCAGGTAGCGTTCGCTGCCGACCACGCGGGCAAAGGCGTGGATCACATCGGGATCGGTCAGGTCCTGCTTCTGCGCCACGTGGCTCATGGTCAGGTGGTGCTCGACCAGCCAGCAGACCAGGTCGGCGTCTTCGCGCGCAATGCCGTGCTGCTTGCAGAAGCGGCGCGCATCCACGGTGCCAAGCTTCGAGTGGTCGCCGCCGCGGCCCTTGGCGATGTCGTGGAACAGCGCTGCCACCCACAGCACCCACGGCTTGTCGAAGCTGGCCATCAGCTGGCTGCAGAACGGGAACTCGTGGGTGTGCTCGACGATGGCGAAGCGGCGCATGTTGCGCACCACCATCAGGATGTGCTGGTCCACGGTGTAGACGTGGAACAGGTCGTGCTGCATCTGGCCGACGATGCGCCGGAAGTTGATCAGGTAGCGGCCCAGCACGCTGGTCTGGTTCATCAGGCGCAGCGCGTGGGTGATGCCCTGCGGCTCCTGCATGATGGCCAGGAACAGGCGGCGGTTTTCCGGATCGTTGCGCCAGCCCGCATTCATCACGGTGCGCGCGTTGTACAGCCCGCGCAGCGTGCGCGGCGACAGGCCTTTCACGCCGGGCGTGCGCTGGTACAGCAGGAAGGTTTCCAGGATCGCGTGCGGGTCGCGTTCATAGATGTCGTCGCTGGTGATTTCCAGCATGCCCTGGCGCTCGACAAAGCGCTCGTTGAGCACGCGCGTCACCTGAGACTCGCTCGGGAACAGCATCGCCTCGATGTTCAGCAGCAGCACGCTGTTGAGCTGCGTGACTGCCTTGGCCGCCCAGTAGTAGCGGCGCATCAGTTGTTCGCTGGCGCGCTTGCTGGTGGTCTGGCGATAGCCGAAGGACTCCGCCAGCGCGGTCTGCAGGTCGAATACCAGCACGTCCTGGCGCCGGCCGGCCACCAGGTGCAGGCGCGCGCGGATGGTCTTGAGCAGGCGCTCGTTGCGCGCGAGCTCCTGCGCTTCGCGCTGCGTCAGCAGGCCGCGCTCGAAAAGTTCTTTCCAGCTGTCGCCCAGGCCCGCCGCCTTGGTCATCCACAGGATCACCTGCAGATCGCGCAGGCCGCCGGGGCTTTCCTTGCAGTTGGGCTCGAGCGAGTAGGGCGTGTCCTGGTACTTGGCGTGGCGCTGGCGCATTTCCAGCAGCTTGGCCTGGAAGAACGCGGCCGGGTCCAGGTCGGCGAGGTAGCGCGTACGCATCGACTCGAACAGCTTGCGGCTGCCGGTCAGCAGCCGCGCTTCCAGCAGCGAGGTCTGGATGGTGACGTCCTGGCGCGACTCGCGGATGCAATCGTCCACGGTGCGCACCGAAGAGCCGATCTCCAGCCCGAGGTCCCAGCACAGGCCGATAAAGCGCTCCAGGCGCCCGGTGGTGTCCTGGTCTGGCTCGGCGGGCAGCAACAGCAGCACGTCGACGTCGGAGTAAGGCAGCAGCTCGCCGCGGCCATAGCCGCCCACCGCCACCAGCGCCGCGCCCGCGGGCATCCCCAGGCCGCGCCAGGCTTCCACCAGCCCGGCGTCGACGGCGCGGCGCAGCCGCGTGATCAGCGTGCCGACATTGGCGCTGATGTTGAAGTCGGCAAACAGTGCCTGCTTGTCGGCTTTGAGCTGGTCGCGCACGCGCGCGGCAAGCAGCAGTTCCGGCGTGGTGTCCATGGTGGTGGCGGGCTCGGCGAGCGAATTGGTGGGCACGGCTGGAAAAAGAAAGGCGCCCGGTCAGGCGCCCCTGGCTTCAGTGCGACCTCAGGCCGCGACGGAATCGGTGATAAAGGCCGGCGGCGCCGGGCTCCCGGCCGATACCGTGAGGACCTCGTAGCCGGTCTCCGTGACCAGCACGGTGTGCTCCCACTGCGCCGACAGGCTGCGGTCGCGGGTCTTGACCGTCCACTGGTCGGGCATGGTGCGGATATCGCGCTTGCCGGCGTTGATCATCGGCTCAATGGTGAAGATCATGCCGGCCTTGATCTCGGCGCCGGTGCCCGGGCGGCCGTAGTGCAGGATCTGCGGGTCTTCGTGGAAGTTCTTGCCGATGCCGTGGCCGCAGTACTCGCGCACCACGCTGTAGCCGGCGGCTTCGGCGTGTATCTGGATGGCGTGGCCGATGTCGCCCAGACGGGCGCCGTGGCGAACCTGCGCGATACCCTTCCACATGCATTCATAGGTCACCTGCGACAGGCGCTTGGCCAGGATCGAGCCCTCGCCGACGATGAACATGCGGCTGTTGTCGCCGTAGTAGCCTTCCTTGGTGATGACCGTGATGTCCAGGTTGATCGCGTCACCGTTCTTCAGCACGCGGTCGCCCGGAATGCCATGGCAGATCACGTCGTTGACCGAGGTGCAGATCGCGCCGGGGAAGGGCGGATAGCCGGGGGGGGCATAGTTCAGGCACGCCGACACAGTGCCTTGCACTTCACGCATGTAGGCGTGGCACAGGCGGTCGATCTCGCCGGTGGTGATACCTGGCTGAACGAAGGGCGTGATGTAGTCGAGGACCTCGGACCCAAGGCGGCAAGCCACGCGCATCTGGGCGATGTCTTCGGCGGTGTTCAGGTGAATGCTCATGCTGCGTCGCCAAAAAAGTGATGGCGAGGCCACTGGCCGCGCCGAAATCGAAAGGTCAATGTAGGATTATCGCACCATCGGGGCCAGATCGCAGCCTGTGCGCGCCGGTGCTGGGCGGAGTCCGCAGGGCGCCAGGAAGCCGGGCGGCTTGAGTGGGCCGCACTTTTGTTGCTACAATAGCGGGCTGACTTGGTTGCGGCGCAGCATTGCGTGCGCCAGGCCGGTATTTTGCAGGATTATTCCTGCTGTCGTTTGAAATCGCTGGCCCGCCTATCCGGGGTGTTCCTTTTCAGGAATGTCGGGGCGGGCTTCAGACCTAACCCTCTGGAGTTTTACATGTCCGTTACCATGCGCGAAATGCTGGAAGCCGGTTGCCACTTCGGCCACCAGACCCGCTTCTGGAACCCGAAGATGGCCCCCTTCATCTTCGGTCATCGCAACAAGATCCACATCATCAACCTCGAAAAGACGTTGCCGATGTTCCAGGACGCAATGAAGTATGTGCGTCAGCTGGCAGCCAATCGCGGCACCATCCTTTTCGTGGGCACCAAGCGCCAGTCGCGCGAAATCCTGGCTGAAGAAGCTGGCCGTGCCGGCATGCCCTACGTCGACGCCCGCTGGCTCGGCGGCATGCTGACCAACTTCAAGACGGTCAAGACCTCGATCAAGCGCCTGAAGGACATGGAAGCCGCCAAGGAAGCCGGCGCGCTGGAAACCATGAGCAAGAAGGAAGCGCTGATGTTCGAGCGCGAGATGCTCAAGCTGGAAAAGTCGATCGGCGGCATCAAGGACATGGGCGGCGTTCCGGACGCGATCTTCGTGGTCGACGTCGGCTACCACAAGATTGCCGTGACCGAAGCCAACAAGCTGGGCGTGCCGGTGATCGGCGTGGTTGATACCAACCACTCGCCGGAAGGCATCGACTACGTGATCCCGGGCAACGACGACTCGAGCAAGGCCGTGGCCCTGTACGTGCGCGGCGTGGCCGACGCGATCCTGGAAGGCCGTGCCAACGCGGTGCAGGAAGTGGTTGAAGCCGCTCGCGGCGGCGACGACGAATTCGTCGAAGTGCAGGAAGGCTGATTGCCCGCCGCCTGATTGCCGGAAAGGAACCCGCTAGCGCGCATCGTCACCGCACGACAGACAAGCAACGCTTGCCGCCCGTCATCACGGGCTGCGCGCAAGGCGAAAGCCGGGGTACGCCGGCAGCCGGGCAAGAAGGGCAATTAAAAGGGGGCACATCTGGCGCCCCCTTTTTTTGAATTTGAATTGTTGTCATCCGCCGCAGGCAGTATCTGCCGCGGGTGTGCTGTAGACCCACCGACCGGGTGCCGCAGGCGACTGCCGGCAGCCGGCGTGAACCATTCAAGGAGTGACAAATGGCGGCAATTACCGCAAGCATGGTTGCAGAACTGCGCGCGAAGACCGACGCGCCGATGATGGAGTGCAAGAAGGCCCTGACCGAGGCCGACGGCGACCTGGACAAGGCCGAAGAGCTGCTGCGCGTCAAGCTGGGCAACAAGGCCAGCAAGGCCGCCTCGCGCGTGACTGCCGAAGGCGTGGTCGCATCGTTCATCGACGGCACCACCGGCGTGCTGGTCGAACTGAACTGCGAGACCGATTTCGTCTCCAAGAATGACGACTTCCTCGCGTTCTCGGCCAAGGTCGCCGAACTGATCGCCAAGCAGAACCCGGCCGACGTGGCCGCCCTGTCGGCGCTGGAAATCGACGGCGTGAGCGTTGAAGCCACCCGCACGGCCCTGATCGGCAAGATCGGCGAGAACCTGACGATCCGCCGCTTTGCCCGCTACGCCAACGGCGGCAAGCTGGTTTCGTACCTGCACGGCACCCGCATCGGCGTGATGGTCGAGTTCGATGGCGACGAAGCCGCCGCCAAGGACGTGGCCATGCACGTGGCCGCCATGAAGCCGGTGTCGCTGTCGGCCGAGCAGGTCCCCGCCGACCTGATCGCCAAGGAGCGCAGCATTGCCGAGCAAAAGGCTGCCGAGTCGGGCAAGCCCGCCGAGATCGTCGCCAAGATGGTCGAGGGTTCGGTGCAGAAGTACCTGAAGGAAGTCTCGCTGTTCAACCAGCCGTTCGTGAAGAACGACAAGCAGACGGTTGAGCAGATGCTGAAGGCCGCCAACACGACCGTGAAGGGCTTCACCCTGTTCGTGGTGGGCGAAGGCATCGAGAAGAAGCAGGACGACTTCGCCGCTGAAGTGGCCGCCCAGGTGGCCGCTGCCCAGAAGGGCTGATGTCCGGGGCGCCGCGGACTGCCCGTTCGGGCTGGTCCGGGCGCCTATAATGCCGCAGGGGCGCCGTAAGGTGCCCCTCTGCATAAGTAGTGCGGCGCGGCGCAGGCCGCGTTGCACCGCAGCAGCCAGTTTCCGTGGTGGTCCGGCAGTCCGGGGCACCCCGAAAACCGGCTTTCTTCCGCCGGCGCCACGAGGATCCGTGCCGCCTGTGCCAAAACATACGTCTCAAGATCGTCTCAACCGAGCGATTTGCTCCTGTCCGAGGGTGAACATGCCAGCCTACAAGCGCGTCCTTCTGAAACTGTCCGGTGAAGCCCTGATGGGCGACGATGCCTTCGGCATCAACCGCTCCACCATCGAGGCGATGGTGAACGACATTGCCGAGATCGTGAAGCTCGGTGTGCAGGTCGCGGTGGTCATCGGCGGCGGCAACATCTTCCGCGGCGTCGCCGGCGGCGCCGCCGGCATGGACCGCGCCACCGCGGACTACATGGGCATGCTGGCCACCATGATGAACGCACTGGCGCTGCAGGACGCGATGCGCCACGCCAATATCGAGGGCCGCGTGCAGTCCGCGCTGCGCATGGACCAGGTGGTCGAGCCCTATATCCGCCCGCGCGCGATCCGCCAGCTGGAAGAGGGCAAGGTGGTGATCTTCGCCGCCGGCACCGGCAACCCGTTCTTCACCACCGACACCGCCGCCGCGCTGCGCGGCTCGGAAATCGGTGCCGAGGTCGTGCTCAAGGCGACCAAGGTGGACGGCGTGTACACCGCCGATCCCAAGAAGGACCCGAGCGCGACGCGCTACACCACCATCAGCTTCGACGAGGCCATCTCGCGCAATCTGCAAGTGATGGACGCCACCGCCTTCGCCCTGTGCCGCGACCAGAAGCTGCCGATCAGGGTGTTCTCGATCGTCAAGCCGGGCGCGCTCAAGCGCATCATCCTGGGCGAGGACGAAGGTACGCTGGTGCACGTCTGAGGCAGGGCGCCAGACGCCGGGCTGCTGGCATCCGGCCGGGCAAAGGGTAGAATGATTCATTTTCGATCCCCGCCAGGGGGATCATGGTTGGCTGATTTCCGGAGGTAAAAATGAGCGTCGCCGACACAAAGAAGAGCGTCGAGCAGAAAATGCAGAAGTCGATCGAAGCCTTCAAGGCCGATCTGGCGAAGATCCGCACTGGCCGTGCCCACACCGGCCTGCTTGACCACGTTCAGGTGGACTACTACGGCTCGATGGTTCCCATCAGCCAGGTCGCGGCAGTCGGCCTGGCCGATGCGCGTACCATCACGGTGCAGCCCTGGGAAAAGAAGATGGTGGGCGCGGTCGAGAAGGCCATCCGCGACTGCGACCTGGGCCTGAACCCGGCCACCATGGGTGAAGTGATCCGCGTGCCGATGCCCGCACTGACCGAAGAGCGCCGCAAGGAGCTGACCAAGGTCGTCAAGGGCGAGGCCGAGGGCGCCAAGGTTGCCGTGCGCAACCTGCGCCGCGATGCCAACGAGCAGTTCAAGAAGCTGGTCAAGGACAAGACCATCTCCGAGGACGACGAGCGCCGTGGCCAGGACGAAGTGCAGAAGCTGACCGACAAGTACGTGGCCGAGATCGACAAGATGGTCGCCGAGAAAGAGAAGGAGATCATGACGGTCTGACCCCGTCCCGGCATGGCCGGGGCAGTCAACGACCGTCTGCCATCATGCAGCACATCAGTTCAACGCTCGACGTACCCGATACCTCCTACGTCCCCCGTCACGTTGCCATCATCATGGACGGCAACGGCCGCTGGGCGACCCAGCGGCACCTGCCGCGCGTTGCCGGGCACACCCGGGGGCTGGACGCGGTGCGCGCGGTGGTGGAAGCCAGCGCCGCCCGCGGCGTGCAGTTCCTGACGCTGTTCGCCTTCAGTTCCGAGAACTGGCGGCGCCCGGCGGACGAGGTCTCGTTCCTGATGCGGCTGTTCATGATGGCCCTGCGGCGCGAAGTGGTGAAGATGCACGCCAACAACATCCGGCTGCGGGTGGTGGGCGACCTGGCCCGCTTCAGCCCCCGCATCCAGCAGCTGATCCGCGATGCCGAGGCGCGCACGGCCGGCAACACCGGCCTGACCGTGACCATCGCCGCCAACTACGGCGGCCGCTGGGACCTGCTGCAGGCCATGCGCAAGATGCTGGCGCGCTCGCCCATGCTCGACCCGGCCTCGATCGACGAATCGGTGCTGGCGCCGCACCTGGCGATGGCCTATGCGCCGGAGCCGGATCTGTTCATCCGCACCGGCGGCGAACAGCGCATCAGCAACTTCCTGCTGTGGCAGCTGGCGTATTCCGAGTTGTATTTCACGGACGTTTTCTGGCCGGATTTCGACGCCGCGGAACTGGACAAGGCCTTCGCCTCGTACCGCCAGCGCGAACGCCGTTTCGGCCGCACCAGCGCACAGCTGGTTGCCCCGGGACTATCGGGTACGGCCTGAGCCTGGCTACTCCAACCTCTCACGGGACTGCAGCGCATGCTCCTCACCCGCGTCATCACCGCCCTGTGCCTGTTGCTGCTGATCCTGCCAATCCTGTTCCTGGCACCGCCCGCGGCTCTGGCCGGGCTGGTGGCCGTGATCGTGCTGCTGGCCGGCTGGGAATTCGGCCGCCTGATCGGGCTGCGCGGGCCGTGGCCCTATGTCTATGCGCTGGCATGCCTGATCGCGGCCATTGCCTGGCATGACCTGCCGCTGCGCCACGCCACCACCTGGCTGCTCGAAGCCGCGGTAGTGTGCTGGGGCATCGCAGTGGTGCTGCTGGCGCGCGGCGTGCGGTCCGCGACGCCGTCGTTCACCGCCCTGGGCGCGGTGCTGGGGCTGGTGATGCTGCCCGCCTTCGCCCATGCCACCATGATCCTGCGCGGCGCCGGCATCGGCGTGCTGCTGACCGCGGCCGTGCTGGTGTGGGCGGCCGATATCGGCGCGTATTTCACCGGCAAGGCCATCGGCCGGCGCAAGCTTGCGCCTGGCATCAGCCCGGGCAAGTCCTGGGAAGGCGCCATCGGCGGCTGGCTGCTGGCGCTGGTGATCGGCCTGGCGCTCGCCGCCAGCCATGCCTTTGCACCGACCTGGTTCTCCGCGATGGGCGACCGCGGCGGGCTGGCCTACGTGGCGGTGCTGACCACGCTGCTGGTCGCCGCGAGCGTGGTCGGCGACCTGTTCGAATCGCTGCTCAAGCGCCAGGTCGGCAAGAAGGACAGCAGCCGGCTGCTGCCCGGCCATGGCGGCGTGCTGGACCGCATCGACGCCTTGCTGCCAGTGTTCCCGCTGGCGGCCCTGATGCTGATTTTTCTCTGAAGCCGTCTGCTATGCATCGCATTACCATCCTGGGCGCCACCGGCTCCATTGGCGAAAGCACGCTCGACGTCGTCAGGCGCCATGCCGACCGCTATGTGGTGCATGCGCTGACCGCCCACCGGCAGGTGCGCAAGCTGGCTGACCAGTGCGTTGAATTCCGCCCGGCCCGCGCCGTGGTGGGGACCGCCGAGGCAGCGCTCGAACTGGAAACCCTGCTGCGCGATGCCGGCGTGAAGACCGAGGTCAGCCACGGCGAAGCCGCGCTGGAATCCGTGGCCGCCGATGCGCAGACCGATTCGGTGATGGCCGCCATCGTCGGCGCCGCCGGCCTGCGCCCGACGCTGGCGGCAGCACGTGCCGGCAAGCGCGTGCTGCTGGCCAACAAGGAAGCGCTGGTGATGTCCGGGCGCATCTTCATGGATGCGGTGCGCGAGCACGGCGCCACCTTGCTGCCGATCGACAGCGAGCACAACGCCATCTTCCAGTGCCTGCCGGCCGACGATCCGCGCTACGGCCGGGGCGTTGCCAGGGTGCTGCTGACCGCGTCGGGCGGGCCGTTCCGCACGCGCGACCCGGCCACGCTGCACGATATCTCCCCCGACCAGGCCTGCGCCCATCCCAACTGGGTCATGGGCCGCAAGATCTCGGTCGATTCCGCCACCATGATGAACAAGGGCCTCGAAGTCATCGAGGCGCACTGGCTGTTCGGCGCCCCCGCCGAGCGCATCGAGGTACTGATCCATCCGCAGAGCATCGTGCATTCGATGGTGGCCTACACCGACGGCTCGGTGCTGGCGCAACTGGGCAACCCGGACATGCGCACGCCGATCGCCTATGGCCTGGCGTATCCGGAGCGGATCGATGCGGGGGTCACGCCGCTGGACCTGACCGTGGCTGGGGGCTTGCATTTCGAGAAGCCGGACCTGGTGCGCTTCCCGTGCCTGGGCCTGGCCTTCGATGCACTGCGCGCCGGCGGTGTGGCGCCGGCGGCCCTCAATGCAGCCAACGAGGTGGCGGTCGAGGCATTCCTGGGCGGTACAGTGCGCTTCACGGACATTGCCGGTATCGTCCGGCAGGTGCTTGAGGCGACACCCCAGGGGCCTGCCGATACGCTCGAAGCGGTGCTGTCAGCCGACGCGCTGGCGCGCGAGGCGGCACGCGAGGGCGTGGCCGCCCTGGCTGCAAAGCGCTGATCCGGCGGGGCGGCTTGCCGCATCTGCGACAATAGCGGCTGCGGCGGCCCCGGATCCCCGGGGCCCGGCGCGCCAGTCCTGCCATCGTTACCGACGTCCCGACTCCATGCAAACCGTACTCGCTTTCATCGTTGCCCTGTGCGTGCTGATCTATGTGCACGAAATGGGGCACTACCTCGCCGCGCGCGCCTGCGGCGTGAAGGTGCTGCGTTTCTCGATCGGCTTCGGGCGGCCCTTGCTGCGCTGGATCTCGAAAAGCCGCGACCGGACCGAATGGACGGTGGCGGCGATCCCGCTGGGCGGTTATGTCAAGATGCTGGACGAGCGCGAGGTCGACCCCGAGCGCGACACGCCGATCGACCCGGCCGACCTGCCGCGGGCTTTCAACCGCCAGCCGGTCGGCAAGCGCTTCGTGATCGTGGCGGCCGGCCCGCTGGCCAATTTTGCACTGGCAATCGTGCTGTATTTCGCGCTCTTTGCCGGCGGCATGCGCGAACCCGTGCCGGTGGTGGCGGCGCCCGCGGCCGGCACCATGGCGGCGCAGGCCGGCGTGCGCGAAGGCGACCGGGTGCTGTCGCTGACCGCCAATGACCATACCGAAGCAGTGCGATCCTGGAATGACCTGCGCATGGCCGTATTCGCCGAGGGCTTTGGCGATGCGCGCGCCGTGCTGCGCGTGCGCGGCGCCGACGGGGCCGAGCGCGACGTAACGCTGCCGCGCCTGCCCAATACCGGCGGCAATCCCGAGCAGGATCCGCTGGCCACGCTGGGCCTGAACCTGAAGGGCGGGCCGGTGACGATTACCGAGGTGCTGCCGGACTCGGCCGCCGAGCGCGCCGGACTGAAAAAGGACGACCGCATCGTTGCCTGGCAGGGCAGCCCGCTCACGCAGGCCAGCGCGCTGATCAAGGCGGTGCGCAGCCAGCCCGGCCAGACCGTGACACTGGGCATCGAGCGCGACGGCAAGCGCCTGGACGTGCCGGTGACGCTAGACACCGCCGTGGCGCGCGATGGCGCCAAGGACGCGAGTGGCGCCACCGCGGCGCCGGCGGGCAAGCTCGGCGCGGCGCTCAGCCAGGCGGTGCAGATGGAAACCGTGCGCTACCGGCCGGACCAGGCGCTGGCGCGCGCGGCCGGCCAGGTCTGGGACACCAGCGCGCTCTCGCTCAAGCTGCTGGGCAAGATGCTGGTGGGGCAGGCTTCGCTGCAGAACCTGAGCGGTCCGCTGACCGTGGCGGACTACGCGGGGCGTGCCGCAAACCTTGGCCTGCAGGCCTTTGTCAGCTTCCTGGCACTGGTCAGCGTAAGCCTTGGCGTACTCAATTTGTTACCCATTCCGGTTCTGGATGGGGGGCATTTGCTGTATTATTGCGTGGAATTTTTGACTGGCCGGCCCGTCCCAGACCACTGGCAGGCAATGCTGCAGAAGGTTGGCATCGCCTGCATCTTGCTCCTGACTTCGCTCGCTTTGTTCAATGACGTCAGCCGAATGTTTCTGGCGAACGGCTAGAAACGTGTGTCGGCAAGGGGGCGGTGGTGTCGTCGGGCACCGTCGCCAGGGACGCCATTTGCCAGGCGCAGTCCGAAGGCATCGGAGCGCAATCCTGGATGGAATCAAAGAGGGGATCAACATTGATCAGACATAAGCGCATTTCGCTGGGCTTGCTGGCGAGTGCCGTTATTGCAGCCTGGAGCCCGGCGGGCTGGGCTGCCGATCCGTTCGTCGTCAGGGACATCCGCGTTGAGGGCCTGCAACGCGTCGAGCCGGGTACCGTGTTTGGCTACCTGCCAGTGCGCGTCGGTGAGACCTTCACCGATGACAAGGGCGCCGACGCCATCCGTGCCCTCTACAATACCGGCTTCTTCAAGGACGTGCAGATCCGCGCCGAGGAAGGCGTGCTGGTGGTCCAGGTCGAAGAGCGGCCGGCGATCTCGCAGCTCGAATTCGTCGGCATCAAGGAATTCGACAAGGACACGCTGCGCCGTTCGCTGCGTGCCGTTGGCGTGGCCGAAGCCCGTTACTACGACAAGGCACTGATCGACAAGGCCGAGCAGGAGCTCAAGCGCCAGTACGTCGCGCGCGGCTACTATGCCGCCGACGTGCAGACCACGATCACGCCGGTGGACCGCAACCGTGTCTCGGTCGTGTTCAACGTGGATGAAGGCCCGGTCGCCAAGATCCGCCAGATCAACATCGTCGGCAACAAGGCTTTCAAGGAAGGCACGCTGCGCGACGAGATGCAGCTGTCCACGCCGAACTGGCTGTCCTGGTACACCAAGAACGACCTGTATTCCAAGCAGAAGCTGACCGCCGACCTGGAAGCGCTGCGCTCGTTCTACCTGAACCGCGGCTACCTGGAGTTCGCGATCGAGTCGACCCAGGTGTCGATCACGCCGGACAAGAAGGACATCTTCCTGACGCTGAACATCAAGGAAGGCGACCAGTACAAGGTGTCCGACGTGCGCCTGGCGGGCGAGCTGCTCGGCAAGCAGGAGGAAATGGAAAAACTGCTGCAGCTGAAGAAGGGCGATATTTTCTCGTCCGAGAAGCTGACGCAGAGCACCAAGGCCATCACCGACCTGCTGGGCACCTACGGCTACGCGTTCACCACCATCAACCCGCAGCCGCAGATCGACAAGGAAAAGCGTGAAGTCGCGCTGACCCTGATGGTCGACCCGGGCCGCCGCGTCTACGTGCGCCGCGTCTACGTGGTGGGCAACAGCAAGACCCGCGACGAAGTGGTGCGCCGCGAGATGCGCCAGATGGAAAGCTCGTGGTTCGACAGCGAGAAGCTCACGCAGTCGCAAGCCCGTATCAACCGTACCGGCTACTTCACCGACACCAACATCACCACCGAGGACGTGCCGGGCGCGCCCGACCAGGTCGATGTGAACGTCAACGTGACTGAAAAGCCGACCGGCCAGATCAGCCTGGGCGTGGGCTTCTCGTCCACCGACAAGCTGGTGCTGCAGGCCGGCCTGCGCCAGGACAACGTGTTTGGCTCCGGCACCAGCCTGGGCCTGGACGTGAACACGGCCAAGTCGTTCCGTACCATCGCGCTGACGCAGTACGACCCGTATTTCACGGTGGACGGCATCAGCCGCTCGACCGACATTTACTACCGTACTTCGCGCCCGCTGTACTACACCGGCGACCAGGACTACAAGATCGTGTCCGCCGGTGGTGGCTTCAAGTTCGGCGTGCCGTTCTCGGAAGTCGATACGGTGTTCTTCGGCATCGGCTATGAACGGACCCAGGTGTATACCTCGGTCAACACGCCGAGCCAGTACACCGACTGGCTGAACAAGATCGGCAAGAGTTCCGGCGACGGCATCAACAACTTCCCGTTCACCATCGGCTGGGCACGTGACCGCCGCGACAGCGCGCTGGTGCCGACCAAGGGCCCGTACACCCAGGCCAACCTGGAAGTCGGGCTGCCGGGCGGCGATACGCAGTACTACCGCGCCAGCGTGCAGCAGCAGTACTTCTATCCGATCTCGAAGTCCTTCACGCTGGCACTGAACGGCGAAGTCGCGTACGGCCACGGCTATGGCAACACGCCGTTCCCGGTGTTCAAGTACTTCTACGCCGGTGGTATCGGCTCGGTGCGTGGCTACCAGACCAGCACGCTGGGCCCGAAGGACCAGAATGGCAACCCGGTGGGCGGTGCCTCGAAGATGATCGGCAACGTCGAGTTCATCTTCCCGCTGCCGGGCTCGGGCGTGGACCGCACGCTGCGCCTGTTCACGTTCTTTGACTTCGGTAATGTCTACCAGGAAGGTCAGCCGCTGAGCTTCAGCGAGCTGAAGTACTCGACTGGCTTTGGCATGTCGTGGTTGTCGCCGATTGGCCCGCTGAAGATCAGCATGGGCTTCCCGCTCAATCGCGACACCAATGACAAGGTCCAGCGCTTCCAGTTCCAGATCGGCACGGCATTCTGATTCTGATAAAGGATCTGTTTCAAATGATTACAACATCCAAACTGGTCAAATCCCTGGGCGCCGCCGCGCTCGCCACCGCTGCCATCTGCGCCGCGGTGCCGGCCTCGGCCCAGGAGGCGCGCATTGCCGCCGTGAACTCCGAACGCATCCTGCGCGACTCGCAGCCGGCCAAGGCTGCCCAGGTCAAGCTGGAGCAGGAATTCTCCAAGCGCGACCGCGAGCTGCAGGACATGGCCCAGAAGATCAAGGGCATGGCCGACAAGCTCGACAAGGACACGGCCGTGCTGGCCGACTCCGACCGCCAGCGCCGCCAGCGCGAAGTGGCCGACCTTGACCGCGAGTTCCAGCGCAAGCAGCGCGAGTTCCGCGAGGACCTGAACCAGCGCCGCAATGAAGAACTGGCACAGGTGCTGGAGCGCGCCAACCGCGTGATCCGCCAACTGGCCGAGCAGCGCAAGTACGACCTGATCGTGCAGGAAGCGGTATACGTGAACCCGCGCATCGACATCACCGACGACGTGATGAAGGCGCTGAACGCCGGCGCCCGCTAAGCCGCACCGGTCCTCACGTTCCTTCGTCTTTCGTTTTTTTAGGAAGTACCGCCATGCAGACACCCACACTGGGTCAGCTCGCCACCGAGAACGGCGCGCAGGTTGTGGGTGACCCCGACCTGGCGATCGTCGGCCTGGCTCCCCTGGACCAGGCCGGACCGGGCGAGCTCTCGTTCCTGTCCAATCCGCTCTACCTGCAGCAGGCGCTGGATTCGCAGGCCGGCGCCGTGATTGTCTCGGCAGCCGACCTCGAGCGCGTTCGCGCCGAGGGCAGGGCCGACGGCCGCAACTGGCTGGTGGCGCGCAATCCCTACGTATGCTTTGCGCGCGTGGCGCAGCGTTTTGACCGCGCGGCCAACACCGATACCCGCACCGGCATCGATCCGCGCGCGACCGTGGCGCCTGACGCGGTGGTGCCGGCTTCGTGCTACATCGGCCCCAACGTGGTGATCGAGCGCGGTGCGCGCCTGGGCGAGCGGGTGCGCATCCTGGCCAACGGCTATGTCGGCGCGCAGGCAGAGATCGGCGACGATTCGCTGCTCTATGCCAACGTTTCGGTCTACCACGATTGCGTGGTCGGCGCCCGCGCCATCCTGCACAGCGGCGTGGTGATCGGCGCGGACGGCTTTGGCTTTGCGCCGGACATCGGCGCAACCGGCGTGGAATACGTAAAGATCCCGCAAACGGGACGCGCGGTGCTGGGCAATGACGTGGAGGTCGGCGCCAATACGGCAATCGACCGCGGCGCCATGGCCGACACCGTGATCGAGGACGGCTGCAAGATCGACAACCAGGTCCAGATCGCGCATAACGTGCGTGTCGGCGCCCATACGGTGATCGCAGGCTGCGCCGCGGTATCAGGCAGCACGCGCATCGGGCGCTTCTGCGTGATCGGCGGAGCGGCCAATTTTTCCGGCCACCTGAATATTGCCGACCGCACCACGGTGTCGGGCGGCACCTCAATTACCAAATCCATTACCAAGCCCGGGGGGCATTTCACCAGCGTCTTCCCGTTCCTGCCGCACGGCGAGTGGGAGCGCAATGCAGCCATCGTGCGCGGCCTGACCAGGCTGCGCGAACGGGTGGTGGCGCTGGAACGCCGCCTGCGCGGCCAGGCCGCCGGGTCCCAACCCTCACAAGACTAAAGAGAAATCATCATGAGCGCGGCCGAAATCGATATCCGCAAGATCCTCAAACTGCTGCCGCACCGGTACCCGTTCCTGCTGGTGGACCGTGTGCTGGAGTTCGAGGCGCAGAAGCGGATCAAGACGCTGAAGAATGTCACCATCAACGAACCGTACTTCCAGGGCCATTTCCCGGAACAGCCGGTGATGCCGGGCGTGATGATCCTGGAAGCGCTGGCGCAGTCGGCCGGCCTGCTGACCTTCGGCGCCGACATGGAGCGCAAGGAAGGCGCGCTGTACTACTTTGTCGGCATCGACGGGGCCCGCTTCAAGCAGGTGGTGTACCCGGGCGACCAGCTGCACATGAACGTGACAGTCGAACGCTATATCCGCGGCATCTGGAAGTTCAAGGCGTTCGCCACGGTGGACGACAAGGTGGCCTGCGAGGCGGAGCTGATGTGCACCGTGAAGCAGGCCGAGTGAGGCCGCGCGCGGCCGGCGGCAGCGCCGCCGGCTGACTGCCGTGCCCCCGTGCAGCGGGGGCAAGCGGCCCGGACGGGAACCTTTGCCGCGCGCATTGGCCCATCCTTCACCAGACACACCACAGGACAGGACGTATGACGCAAATCCACCCCACCGCGCTGGTCGACCCGAAAGCAGAGCTGGCATCCGACGTGACCGTCGGCCCGTTCTCTATCGTCGGCCCCAACGTGCGGATCGGTAGCGGCACCCGGGTCGGCTCGCATACGACGGTCGAGGGTTACACCACGATCGGCGAGGGCAACACGATCGGTCCTTATGCATCGGTCGGCGGCGTGCCGCAGGACATGAAGTACCGCAACGAGCCGACCCGGCTCGAGATCGGCGACCGCAACACCATCCGCGAATTCACCACGATCCACACCGGCACGGTGCAGGACCGCGGCCTGACCAGCCTCGGCAACGACAACTGGATCATGGCCTACGTGCATATCGCGCATGACTGCACGGTCGGCAACCACACCGTGTTTTCCAGCAACGCGCAGATCGCCGGCCACGTTGAAGTGGGCGACTGGGCGATCCTGGGCGGCATGAGCGGCGTGCACCAGTTCGTGCGCATCGGCGCCCATGCGATGCTGGGCGGCGCCTCGGCGCTGGTGCAGGACGTGCCGCCGTTCGTGATCGCCGCGAGCGACAAGAGCGGCAACAAGGCTACGCCGCACGGCGTCAACGTCGAGGGGCTGCGCCGCCGCGGCTTCGACGCGGGCCAGATCGCCGCGCTGCGCCAGGCCTACAAGCTGCTTTACAAGTCCGACCTCAGCTTCGATGAGGCGCGCAATGAGATCACCGCCTTGCTGGGCCAATCCGATGCCGGCACTGCGGCGCCGCTGCGCGCGTTCGTCGACTTCCTTGCCGCCACCCAGCGCGGCATCGTACGCTGAGACCGGACCGCAATGGTCGACGCCGCAATTCGGGGTGGCTTGTCCACAGGCAACGGTAGCGCCGCGGGCAAGCGCGGCACCATCGCCATGGTGGCCGGCGAGGCCTCGGGCGACCTGCTGGCATCGTTGATGATGGGCGGGCTGCAGTCCCGCCTGGGCGATACGGTCGAGTACGCCGGCATCGGCGGCAAGCGCATGATGGCGCAGGGCTTCACCTCGCGCTGGCCGATGGAAACACTGTCGGTCAACGGCTATGTCGAGGTCCTGGGCTCGCTGCGCGAGATCCTGGCCACGCGGCGCGCGGTGCGCGACTGGCTGCTGGCCAATCCGCCGCAATGCTTTATCGGGGTTGACGCCCCGGACTTCAATTTCGGCCTGGAAGTGCCGCTGCGCCGTGCCGGCATCCCGGTGGTGCATTTTGTCAGCCCGTCGATCTGGGCCTGGCGCGGCGGGCGCATCCGCACCATCGCGCGCGCGGTGGACCACATCCTGTGCCTGTTCCCGTTCGAGCCGGAGATCTACGCCAAGGCCGGAATCCCGGCCACCTACGTGGGCCATCCGCTGGCTGACGTGATCCCGATGGTGCCCGACGTCGCCGGCGCGCGCGCCGAACTCGGCCTGCCGGCCGGGCACCGCATCGTCGCCGTGCTGCCGGGCAGCCGCCAGTCCGAAGTGCGCAACCTCGGCGCCACCTTCTTTGCCGCCATGGCTCGCATGCAGCGCATGGACCCGAACCTGGCGTTCGTGCTGCCGGTGGCGAGCGCGCAGCTGCGCGGCATCGTCGAGGAACTGCACGCGCAGTATCCAGAACTGCGCCTGACCATCGTCGACGGCAAGTCGCACCAGGCGATGGAGGCGGCCGACGTGGTGCTGCTGGCCAGCGGCACCGCCACGCTGGAAGCGGCGCTGTACAAGAAGCCCATGGTGATCTCGTACAAGGTGCCCTGGCTGACCGCGCAGATCATGAAGCGGCAGGGTTACCTCCCGTACGTGGGATTGCCTAATATCCTTTCAGGGCGCTTCGTCGTGCCGGAACTGCTGCAGGACGATGCCACGCCCGAGGCGCTGGCCCGCGAAACGCTGCTGCAGCTCAACGACGAGGGCAACACCGCCTTCCTCTACGAGCATTTCACCCGCATGCACGAGACGCTGAAGTGCAATACCGCGCAACTGGCCGCCGATGTAGTGGTGGATCTGATGCACAGCCGGGGGACCGTCTGATGGCGCGCCGCAATGCCGCTTCTTCCCAGATGGGCCTCGATCTCGCCCCGGCCGCTGCCGCCGTGCAGCGCCTGTGCGGCGTTGACGAAGCGGGCCGCGGCCCGCTGGCCGGGCCGGTCTATGCCGCCGCGGTGATACTGGACCCGAAGCGTCCGATTCGCGGGTTGGCCGACTCCAAGATCCTGACTGCCGCCAAGCGCGAGCAGCTCTACGAAAAGATCTGCGAACGCGCGCTGGGCTGGCATATCGCCTTTGCCACGGTCGAGGAGATCGATACGCTCAACATCCTGCACGCGAGCATGCTGGCAATGCAGCGTGCCGTGCAGGGGCTGGCCGCCAGCGGCATCGTGCCGGATCTGGTGCAGGTCGATGGCAATCGTTGCCCGCAGGTGCCGTTCCCGGTGGAAGCCATTGTCCAGGGCGATGCGCTGGTCAAGGCGATCTCGGCCGCGTCGATCCTGGCCAAGGTGGCGCGCGACCGCGAGCTGAGAGTGCTGCACGAGCGCTATCCGCAGTACGGCTTCGATTCGCACGTCGGCTATGGCACGCCGCAGCATCTGGCTGCGCTGGCTGAGTTCGGCGCCACGCCGCACCACCGCCGTTCGTTTGCGCCGGTGCGCGAGGCGCTGGCCCGGCAGCCCATGTTCACCGCCATGCCCGCCACCGCGGAAGTCATCGAGCCTGTCGCGACGGTATCCGTCACGGCCGCGCAGTGAAGGGCACCCAGACCATCTCCGCATCGTGAAGCACGTCACCTCGCGCGACAACGCGCTGTTCAAGCATCTGAAGGCCCTGGCCACTTCCACGCACCAGCGCCGCAAGGCAGGGCAGTCGCTGCTCGACGGCGTCCACCTGGCGCAGGCCTATGTGGCCGCGCGCGGCCAGCCCGTCACCTGCGTGGTGTCGGAACGGCACTACGACCATGCCGAGGTGGCGCCGGTGCTGGCGCTGATCGAGGCCGAGCGCGTGGTGGTGCTGGCCGATGCACTGTTCACGCAGATCAGTGGCGTGGTCAATGGCATCGACCTGATGCTGGTGATCGAGACGCCGGTCGGCCACCTGCCGGCGCGAATCGAACAAGACTGCATCATCCTGGACGGGGTGCAGGATGCCGGCAATGTTGGCTCAATCCTGCGCAGCGCCGCCGCCGCCGGCATCCAGCATGCCTTCCTTGCCACCGGCTGTGCCTTTGCCTGGTCGGTCAAGACGCTGCGTGCCGGCATGGGTGCCAACTTTCACCTGAATATCGTCGAGCACTGCACGCTTGAGTCGCTGGCGCCGCGCCTCGCGGTGCCGCTGCTGGCGACTTCGTCGCACGCCGATGCCGCGGTATTCGATACCGATCTGCGCGGGCCGGTGGCCTGGGTGGTTGGCAACGAGGGGGCAGGGGTCAGCGACGGCTGGATGGCGCATGTCACGCGCAAGGTGGGCATCCCGCAACCGGGCGGGCTGGAATCACTGAATGTGGCGGCGGCGACCGCCATCTGCCTGTTCGAGGCAGTGCGCCAGCGGCGCGCCGCCTGAGGCTGCGCCGGCAGCGCAAGAAAAAAAGCGGCCTGAACGGCCGCTTTTTTTCTTAGTAGTTGTCGCGATCGACCTTGATCTCCTGCAGGATCGTGGTCGCGATCTCTTCAATCGATTTGTGCGTGGAAGAGAGCCATTTGATCCCTTCGCGCCGCATCATCGCCTCGGCCTCGTTGACCTCGTAGCGGCAGTTTTCCAGCGCCGCATACTTGCTGCCGGGGCGGCGCTCGTTGCGGATCTCGGTCAGGCGCTGCGGATCGATCGACAGGCCGAAGATCTTCGGCTTGAACGCATACAACGCCGACGGCAGCCGGCCGCGCTCGAAATCGTCGGGGATCAGCGGGTAATTGGCCGCCTTCAGCCCGTATTGCATGGCCAGGTAGAGGCTGGTCGGGGTCTTGCCGCTGCGCGATACGCCCACCAGGATCACATCGGCTTCTTCCAGGTTCTTGTGTGACTGGCCGTCATCATGCGCCAGCGAGAAGTTGATCGCCTCGATCCGGTTTTTGTAAGCCTCTGTGTCAGCGTTCTGGTGGAAGCGGCCGATGGCGTGAGTCGACTTCAGCCCCAGTTCTTTCTCAAGCGGCTCGATGAAGGTCTGGAACATGTCCAGGATCATCGCCTTGGCGCGGCGCAGTGCCTTGTTCGCTTCCTGGTTGACCAGGGTGGTGAAGACGATGGGCGGCACGCCTTCGTTGTGGAATGCCTCATTGATCTTGCCGACGGCGATATGTGCCTTTTCCGGGGTATCGACGAAGGGCATGCGCACCTTGCGGAAGCGCATCTCGAACTGGGCCAGGATGGAGTGGCTGAACGTCTCCGCCGTGATGCCGGTGCCATCCGAGACGATGAACACGGTGCGGACCGCAGGGCGCTCGCTGGCCTGGGGCGCGGGAGCGGAGGGGGATTCAGGCTGCGTTCCAGGCTGGGACCCGGGCGTCGCCGTTCCGGGCGCTTCTGGCAGGGACATGGGGATGGCGCAATAAATAAATAGATTCAATCTTCCGCAGAAAAGTGCGGCGCAGCACGGTAGAATAGCGGCGATCTTTTCGCTAAGCAATTCCGCAGGGTGCCTGTCCATGGAACAATCCGGGCCCGGAATTGTCGACAATCTGCGCTACGCGATGAGAGCCGTAGCGCCAGTTCGGGGTTGCTTAGCCAAGCGATCAGTCCGGGAACAGAACTCCAAGAACATACCGGACATGCGCGACAAGTTTTCTACTTTGTTTTGAGGCTCTCATGACTAACCAGGCAGATAACGGCGCCTACGTGTTGCCGTTCGAGCAGTTGCGCATGGCTGACGTGGAAATCGTCGGCGGTAAGAATTCGTCGCTGGGCGAGATGATCTCCCAGCTGGCGGAGGCCGGCGTCCGGGTTCCCGGCGGCTTTGCCACCACCGCGCTCGCCTTCCGCGACTTCCTTGCCCACAACAACCTGACCGAGCGCATTTCCCAGCGCCTGAAGACCCTGAACGTCGACGACGTCAAGGCGCTGGCCGAAGCCGGTGCCGAGATCCGCGAGTGGGTCGCCTCCGCGCCGTTCCAGCCGCGCCTGGAACAGGAAATCCGTGAATCCTACGCCCGCGTGGCCGAGCGCGAAGGCGCTGAGGCCTCGTTCGCCGTGCGTTCGTCGGCCACCGCCGAAGACCTGCCCGACGCCTCGTTCGCCGGCCAGCAGGAGTCCTACCTGAACGTCAGCGGCATCGACGACGTGCTCGACAAGATCAAGCACGTGTTTGCGTCGCTGTACAACGACCGCGCCATTTCCTACCGCGTGCACAAGGGCTTTGCCCATGACGTGGTGGCACTGTCCGCCGGTATCCAGCGCATGGTCCGTTCGGACCTGGCCGCTTCGGGCGTGATGTTCACCATCGACACCGAATCCGGCTTCCCCGACGTGGTCTTCATCACCTCCAGCTATGGCCTGGGCGAAACGGTGGTGCAGGGCGCGGTCAACCCGGACGAGTTCTACGTCTTCAAGCCGACGCTGCAGGCCGGCAAGTACCCGATCATCCGCCGCTCGATCGGCTCCAAGCTGATCAAGATGGAATTCACCAAGCCGGGCGAAGCCGGCCGCGTGAAGACCGTCGACGTGCCGGGCGAACTGCGCAACCGCTACTCGATCAGCGACGAGGACGTGACCGAGCTGTCCCGCTACGCGATGATCATCGAGAAGCACTATGGCCGCCCGATGGACATCGAGTGGGGCAAGGACGGCAAGGATGGCAAGATCTACATCCTGCAGGCCCGCCCGGAAACGGTGAAGAGCCAGTCCGCCGGCAAGGCCGAGCTGCGCTTCAAGCTCAAGGGCACCGCTCCCGTGCTGACCAGCGGCCGCGCCATCGGCCAGAAGATCGGCACCGGCCCGGTGCGCGTGATCAACGACCCGTCCGAGATGGAACGCGTGCAGCCCGGCGACGTGCTGGTGGCTGACATGACCGACCCGAACTGGGAGCCGGTGATGAAGCGCGCCTCGGCCATCGTCACCAACCGTGGCGGCCGTACCTGCCACGCGGCCATCATCGCGCGTGAACTGGGCGTGCCGGCCGTGGTCGGCTGCGGCGATGCCACCGACATCCTCAAGGACGGCACGCTGGTGACGGTATCGTGCGCCGAAGGCGACGAAGGCCGCATCTACGACGGCCTGCTGGAAACCGAAGTGACCGAAGTCCAGCGTGGCGACATGCCGGAAATCGATGTCAAGCTGATGATGAACGTGGGCAACCCGCAGCTGGCGTTCGACTTCGCGCAGATCCCGAACTGCGGCGTCGGCCTGGCCCGCCTGGAATTCATCATCAACAACAACATCGGCGTCCACCCGAAGGCCATCCTCGACTACCCGCAAGTCGATGCCGACCTGAAGAAGGCCGTGGAAAGCGTGGCCCGCGGCCATGCCAGCCCGCGCGCGTTCTACGTCGACAAGCTGGCCGAGGGCATCGCCACCATCGGCGCGGCCTTCTACCCGAAGCCCGTGATCGTGCGCCTGTCGGACTTCAAGTCCAACGAGTACAAGAAGCTGATCGGCGGTTCGCGCTACGAGCCGGACGAGGAAAACCCGATGCTGGGCTTCCGCGGCGCCTCGCGCTACATCGCCGACGACTTTGCCGAAGCGTTCGAGATGGAATGCAAGGCCATGAAGCGCGTGCGCGACGAAATGGGCCTGACCAACGTCGAGATCATGGTGCCGTTCGTGCGTACGCTGGGCCAGGCCGAGAAGGTCATCGAGCTGCTGGCCAAGCACGGCCTGAAGCGGGGTGAGAACGGCCTGCGCGTCATCATGATGTGCGAAGTGCCGTCGAATGCGATCCTGGCCGAAGAGTTCCTGCAGTACTTCGACGGCTTCTCGATCGGCTCGAACGACCTGACCCAGCTCACGCTGGGCCTGGACCGCGACTCCGGCATGGAGCTGCTGGCCAAGGACTTCGACGAACGCGATCCGGCAGTGCGGTTCATGCTGTCGCGCGCCATCGAGGCCTGCCTCCGCCTGGACAAGTACGTCGGCATCTGCGGCCAGGGCCCTTCGGACCATCCGGACTTTGCCGAATGGCTGGCCAAGGAAGGCATCAAGTCGATCTCGCTGAACCCGGACTCGGTGGTCGAGACCTGGCAAAAGCTGGCTTCCTGAAGCATTTGACGTCACAATAACGACATTGCCGGCGCCTTCTGGCAGCCGGCAGGCACCGGCCCTGCGTCAGGTGTTGCTACTGCCCCGCAGACGCTGAAAGGCGCTGCGGGGTTTTTACTTTTCGGGATGTATCTGGACGAACGGGAGCTTGGATGGCGTACTACATCTGGTTCGTGGCAGCGGTCGCGCTGGTGATCATCGAGATGAACACCGGCACCTTCTACCTGCTGATGGTGGCGGTGGGGCTGGCCGCCGGCGGCGTGGGGGCCTTGCTGGGATTGTCGCCGGCCGCGCAGACGCTGGTCGCGGCGCTGGTCGCTGCGGTGCTGATCGCCGGCCTGCGCCGCACCCGCTTTGGCAAGCTGCGGCGCGGCAACGCCGCCGCCGATCCCAACGTCAATATCGATATCGGCCAGGAGCTGGACGTGCCCGGCTGGGACGCCAACGGGCGCGCCCGCGTGCCGTACCGCGGCGCCGACTGGACCGTGGAGCTGGCGCCCAACTGTGCCGCCGCACCAGGACGCCACCGCATCGTCGCGGTGCGCGGCAGCACCCTGGTCGTGTCTCCCCGCTGAAACCCTGTCTTATTGCGCAGCGCGGCAATTGTCGCGCTGCGATCCGTCTGCCGCCGCCTGGCGGCTCCGTACTGCTGTCTTCTGTCTGGAGGGTCGTTACATGCTCGCATTTCAGCTTGGTTTGTTGCCGCTGATCATCCTCATTGCCGTTATCGTGCTGATTGCCAAGGGCATCAAGATCGTGCCGCAGCAGCATGCCTGGGTGCTCGAGCGCCTGGGCCGCTATCACGCGACGCTGACGCCGGGGCTGTCGATCGTGGTGCCGTTCGTCGACCGCGTCGCCTACAAGCACGTGCTCAAGGAAATCCCGCTGGACGTGCCCAGCCAGGTCTGCATCACCAAGGACAACACCCAGCTGCAGGTCGATGGCGTGCTGTACTTCCAGGTCACGGACCCGATGAAGGCATCGTATGGATCGAGCAATTTCGTGGTGGCGATCACGCAGCTGTCGCAGACCACGCTGCGCTCGGTGATCGGCAAGCTGGAGCTCGACAAGACCTTCGAGGAGCGCGAGTTCATCAACCACAGCGTGGTCAACGCGCTGGACGAGGCCGCATCCAACTGGGGCGTCAAGGTGCTGCGCTACGAGATCAAGGACCTGACCCCACCCAAGGAGATCCTGCACGCGATGCAGGCGCAGATTACCGCCGAACGTGAAAAGCGCGCGCTGATCGCGGCGTCGGAGGGCAAGCGCCAGGAGCAGATCAACCTGGCCACGGGCGCGCGCGAGGCGGCGATCCAGAAGTCAGAGGGCGAGCGGCAGGCCGCCATCAACACGGCCCAGGGCGAGGCGAGCGCGATCCTGGCGGTGGCCGAGGCCAACGCGCAGGCGATCCAGAAGATCGGCAATGCGATCCGCACCGAAGGTGGCATGGATGCGGTCAACCTGAAGGTGGCCGAGGAATACGTGGCCGCGTTCGGCAACCTGGCCAAGCAGGGCAATACGCTGATCGTGCCGGGCAATATGGGCGACATGAGCAGCATGATCGCGGCCGCCCTGCAGATCGTGAAGGGGCAGCAGAAGGCTGCCTGAAGGGGCTGACGGACACGCCGCGGCAGCGCGGCGCCGGGGCTCAGTCCTTGGCGTCGCCCTTCATGATGCGGGCCTTCTCGCGCTGCCAGTCGCGCTGTTTCTCGGTCTCGCGCTTGTCGAACTGCTTCTTGCCCTTGGCCAGGCCGATCTCGCATTTGACGCGGCCGCGCGTGTAGTGCAGGTTCAGCGGGACCAGCGTGTAGCCGCGCTGCTCGACCTTGCCGATCAGCTTCTTGATCTCGTCGGCCTTGAGCAGCAGCTTGCGGGTGCGCACCGGGTCGGGATTGACGTGGGTGGAGGCGCTTTGCAGCGGACTGATATGGGCGCCGATCAGGAACATCTCGGCGTCGCGCACCACCACGTAGCCCTCCTTGATCTGCACCCGCCCGGCGCGGATTGCCTTGACCTCCCAGCCTTCCAGCACGATCCCGGCCTCATAGCGCTCCTCGATGAAGTAATCGAAGAAGGCCTTTTTGTTATCTGCAATGGTCATGCGTGCGGGTGGGGTGCGGTAGGGTGGAATTCAGCCGTTTCGCTGCGGCGCCACATGGCAGGATGCCGCGGGGCGCGCGTGTCGGCTAAAATCCGAATTCTAGCAAACCAGCCCCGGCACAGGCGCATGCCTGCCGCGCACAGCGTGCGGCATGGCCGCAAGCCAGATTTTCCCATACATGGCAGACGTCCATAAATCCGTACTGCTCGGCTACTCGGCCGCGCAGATGTACGACCTGGTCACGCGCGTGGAGGACTATCCCAAGTTCCTTCCATGGTGCGGTGGCGTGGAGGTGTTCGAGCAGACCGATACCATGCTCGACGCCAAGATCCATATCCACTTCAAGGGGATCCAGCAGTTCTTCCACACCCGCAATACGCAGGAGCGCCCCACCCGTATCGACATGACCTTTGCCGACGGGCCGTTCAAGACCTTCAACGGCGCATGGCGCTTTACGCCCCTGCGCGAAGACGCCTGCAAGATCGAATTCCACCTGCACTATGAGTTTTCCAGCCTGCTGCTGGAAAAAATCATCGGCCCGGTCTTCAGCATGATTGCCAATACCTTTGTCGACGCCTTCGTCAAGCGGGCCGAGGTGGTCTATGTCGCCAACTGACGCCGGCGCGGGGACGGTGCATATCGCGGTCTGCTATGCGCGGCCCGATAGCGTCTTCCTGAAGGAGATCGACGTGCCAGCCGGCACCACGATTGCCGCGGCCATAGTCGGCTCCGGGCTGCAGCAGGCCTGTCCGGAGGTGGACCCGTCGACCATGCGGGTGGGCATCTTCGGCAAGCTCAAGACGCCGGAGACGGTGGTGCGCGAAGGCGACCGCGTGGAGGTTTACCGGCCCTTGACCGCCGATCCCAAGCAGGCGCGCCGCAAGCGGGTGCAGAAGCAGCGCGCGGGCGGCACGCGCGAAGGCCAGAAGTGGTTGCGCGGCAGCGGCTGAGCCGAGCCTGCCAGGCATGCAAACGGGGCCGATGCGCCCCGTTTTTCTTCGGTTTCAGCTGCAGTTCTTCTCGAGGCTGGCGTTGGTCTTGAGCACCTCGGCCTGGCGTTGGTCGCTGTTCAGATGTTGCAGCGAACCGTCCGGACCCGCCACCGCGGCGCGCATGCCTTGCTGCAGGCCGTTGGCGTAGTTGCGCAGCTGCGCGCAGCGGGCCTCGCGCTCGGCCGCCTCGCTTTCCTTGCGGGCCTCTTCGGTAGCGGCTTTCAGGCTGGCCTCGCGGCGCTTCTGGAAGGCTTCTTCGGGGGTCGGCGCCGGGGCCGCGGCGGGCTTGGCCGAGGCCTTGGCCGGAGCCGGGGCAGCAGGGGCGGGCGCCCCGGCATTGGCGGCCTCCACCGGCTGGAGCTCGCCGGCAAAGCGGCCCGGGGCACGCAGCACCCTGGCTGCCGCCGCTGACGGCGGCACGTCGCTGTAGACCATGCGGCCGTTGGCGTCGCGCCATTGCCAGTAGGCAAGGGCCTGGACGGGAACGGCGAGAGTGGCGGCGGCAAGCAGGCACAGCGCGGACGATCGTTTCATGGCGAGGCGTCTTAAAGTGACTCGGAAGTAACTGGTGCGGCTGGAATCGTGCTGGGCCGCCGGCTGCGCGCATGGCGATGCCGCGGCAGGACAGCCGCGGCGATGGCTTGGCGCCCGCCCGGTATCAGGTGCGTAGCGCCGGTATGACCCTGGTAAAGCTGTTGTTCGTGGCGCGTGTGACCCCCGCGCCATCGTTCGCTAGTCTACGCAGACTTGTCGGTGGCGTGCAAGCGCACCGACCAGGCCACGCCGACCATCAGCAACACAATGGCGGCGATTTCCAGCGGCCGCGGCCAGCGGTGGTCGAAGACAAAGCCGTAGGCCAGCGCGAACAGCGTCTCGAACACGATCATCTGGCCCGACAGCGTCAGCGGCAGGCGCCGGCTGGCGATGTTCCACAGGTTGTTGCCAATCAGCGACGCACCCAGCGCCACTGCGGCATTGACCATCCAGAACCACTGCCAGTCACGGCCGCTGTCGCCCGCGGTCAGCGTGTCGCCAGCCAGCACCCAGCCGATCACGGCCAGCACCGCCGACACCGCGCCGGTCGACAACCCGTACAGCGCCGACCATTCATTGCCGCTGTAGTGCGGGTTGCGCTGCAGGTAGCGTGCGTTATCGACCGCGTAGAGCGTCCAGCAGACCAGCGCGCCGGCCGCGCAGCAGACCCCGGCCAGTTTCTGCCAGACCGGCCGGATTGCCGCGCCGGCTGCCGCCGCGTGGGCTCTCTGGCCGCCGCCGAACAGGTCGATATTGATGCAGGCGATGCCGGCGGCCACCACCAGCAGCGGCCACATCAGCCGCGACAGCGGCACGGCGCCGTGGTCGCGCCGGCCCATGATGGTGACCGAGATCGGCAGGATGCCGATGATCAGGGAGGTGGGGCCCACCCCGGCGAGCTGCACGCCGAAGGCCAACAGCACGTAGTAGAGCAGGTTGCCGGTGAAGGCCTGGCGCAGCAGCGCCACGCAGTCCGCCCGGGTCAGCTTGCGCGCGATGCGCTTCATCAGCGGCAGCGCGGCCACGAAGGCGACCAGGCCGTAGGCCAGGTAGCGGCCGATGGCCAGCTCCCACGGCGAGAACACGGGCAGCAGCTTGGGGGCGATAAAGACCATGCCCCAGAAGGCGCCTGCCAGCAGCCCGCACAATACGCCGATTCCCATGCTTCGCGTTCGCCCGAATAAAAGGACGACGAGCATAGCAGACCGCTTCCAGGAAAGCCCATTGCAGTGCATCAGCAAAGCGCGCATTCCTGTATAATTCGGTTTTGCGCCTAGAGGATTTGCTATGCGTCTTGTCCAGAAAGCACTCACATTCGATGACGTGCTGCTCGTCCCGGCCTATTCGGCCGTCCTTCCCCGGGATGTCTCCCTCCGCACCAGCCTGACCCGCTCCATTGAACTGAACATCCCGCTGGTATCCGCGGCGATGGACACAGTGACGGAAGCCCGCCTGGCGATTTCCATGGCGCAGGCCGGCGGTATCGGCATCGTCCACAAGAACCTGAAGCCCGCCGACCAGGCCCGCGAAGTCGCGCGCGTGAAGCGCTATGAGTCGGGCGTGCTGCGTGATCCGATCACCATTTCGCCGGACATGAAGGTCCGCGATGTGATCGCGCTGTCGCAGCAACATGGCATTTCCGGCTTCCCGGTGCTGGAAGGCAAGGCCGTGGTCGGCATCATCACCAACCGCGACCTGCGCTTCGAGGAAGAGCTCGACGCCCCGGTGCGCGCCAAGATGACGCCCCGCGAAAAGCTGGTGACCGTGGCCGAAGGCGCGACACTGGAAGAAGCCAAGCGCCTGATGAACCGCCACCGCCTTGAGCGCGTGCTGGTGGTCAACCAGGCTTTCGAGCTGCGCGGCCTGATCACGGTGAAGGATATCCAGAAGGCAGTGGACAATCCGCTCGCCAGCAAGGACGAGCGCGGCCAGCTGCGCGTAGGCGCCGCGGTCGGCGTGGGCCCCGACAACGACGAGCGCGTCGAACTGCTGGTCAAGGCCGGCGTCGATGTGATTGTGGTGGATACGGCGCACGGCCATAGCCAGGGCGTGCTGGACCGCGTGCGCTGGGTCAAGCAGAACTTCCCGCAGGTGCAGGTGGTTGGCGGCAATATCGCCACCGGCGATGCCGCGCGTGCGCTGGTCGAGCATGGCGCCGACGGCGTCAAGGTCGGCATCGGCCCGGGCTCGATCTGCACCACGCGTATTGTTGCCGGCGTGGGCGTGCCCCAGATCACGGCGGTTTCCAACGTGGCCGAGGCCCTCAAGGGCACCGGCGTGCCGCTGATCGCTGACGGCGGCGTGCGCTACTCCGGCGATGTGGCCAAGGCCCTGGCGGCCGGCGCCCACACCGTGATGATGGGCGGCATGTTCTCGGGTACCGAGGAAGCGCCGGGCGAAACCTTCCTGTTCCAGGGCCGTTCGTTCAAGAGCTACCGCGGCATGGGTTCGGTGGGTGCGATGAAGGATGGCGCGGCAGACCGCTACTTCCAGGAAGACAACACCGCCAACGTCGACAAGCTGGTGCCGGAAGGCATCGAAGGCCGCGTGCCGTACAAGGGCTCGGTGATGGCGATCATCCACCAGCTGACCGGCGGCGTGCGTGCCTCGATGGGCTATTGCGGCAGCAAGTCGATTGCCGACTGGCACGAGAGCGCCCAGTTCGTCCAGATCACGGCAGCCGGCATGCGTGAATCGCACGTGCACGACGTGCAGATCACCAAGGAAGCGCCGAACTACCATATCGACTGACGCGCAGCGGCTGCGCCCGCCGCCTCGCGGCGGTGCGCGGCCGCAAGATCGTCGGGGCGAGGGCGCATTGCCGCGGGCGGCGCCTTCGCCTGACCGGAATGCCATCCGGCCGGCCGCTCGCCAAGCCGGTGTTGCCTGAACGTGGGCCGCACCCGCCGGCCGCACCATCGGCCGGGCCCATGACGAGGAGCGCCAATGAAGGTATTGCTGCGAGCCGTGCTGTTTTTTGATGCCCTGGTGGATTTGATGCTGGGCATCCTGCTGTTGATGTCCCCGTTCACCACGCTGTATGCGGCGCTGCAGTTGCCGCAGCCGCAACCGGCCCTGTTCGGGCAGCTGCTGGGCGTGGCACTGGTCGGCCTGGCCGCGCTGTTGTGGCAGGCAACGTTCAACGGCCAGCTGACGGTGCCAGTGGCGCGCACGGCCGGCTATGTGAACCTGGCCAGCGCAGTGCTGATCATTGCCTGGATGGTGTTCATGGAACTGCCGCTGGTCGGCGCGGGCAAGATCTGGCTGCCGGTGATGGCAGTGGTGCTGGCGTTTTTTGCGCTGGTGCAGATTCCCGCTTCCAGGCGCGTGCGCAACCGCGAAAGGCAGCTGAAGGCCGAGCGTGCGCTGCAGGAACAGGAACACAAGAAGGAAGTCCGCAAGGAACCCGGCGTCGCCCCCGCGGCGCGCCCAACGAATACCCCAGAATACCGGCGCGAGCCGGTCATCACGCCGCCGCCGGGCTATGGCCCCGGCACGGAAGTCGTGACCGAGCCCATCCCGGAAGACACGCCATCGGCCCATCATGCACGACAAAATCCTCATTCTTGATTTCGGCTCGCAGGTCACGCAGCTGATCGCCCGCCGCGTCCGCGAGGCGCACGTCTATTGCGAGATCCACCCGAACGACGTCTCTGACGACTTCGTCCGCGAGTTCGCCCCCAAGGCCATCATCCTGTCCGGCAGCCACGCCAGCACCTATGAAGACCACCAGCTGCGCGCGCCGCAGGCCGTGTGGGACCTGGGCGTGCCGGTGCTGGGCATCTGCTACGGCATGCAGACCATGGCCGTGCAGCTGGGCGGCAAGGTCGAGTGGAGCGACCACCGCGAATTCGGCTACGCCGAGGTGCGCGCCCATGGCCACACCAACCTGCTCAAGGACATCGAGGATTTCCGCACGCCGGAAGGCCATGGCATGCTCAAGGTCTGGATGAGCCACGGCGACAAGGTTGCCGGCCTGCCGCCGGGCTTCAAGCTGATGGCCTCCACCCCCAGCTGCCCGATCGCCGGCATGGCCGACGAGGCGCGCGGCTACTACGCGGTGCAGTTCCACCCCGAGGTCACGCATACCGCCAAGGGCCGCCAGATGCTGGAGCGCTTCGTGCTCGGCATCGCCGGCTGCAAGCCTGACTGGGTCATGCGCGACCATATCGAGGAAGCCGTCGCCAAGATTCGCGAGCAGGTCGGCGATGAAGAGGTCATCCTGGGCCTGTCCGGCGGCGTCGACTCGTCGGTGGCCGCGGCGCTGATCCACCGCGCCATTGGCGATCAGCTCACCTGCGTGTTCGTCGACCACGGCCTGCTGCGCCAGGACGAAGGCAAGCTGGTGATGGAAATGTTTGTCGGCCGCCTGCACGCCAAGGTCGTGCATATCGACGCCTCCGATCAGTTCCTCGGCCATCTGGCCGGCGTGACCGATCCCGAGCAGAAGCGCAAGATCATCGGCCGCGAGTTCGTGGAAGTGTTCCAGGCCGAGGCCAGGAAGCTGTCCAATGCAAAGTGGCTGGCGCAGGGCACGATCTATCCGGACGTGGTGGAGTCGGGTGGCACCAAGACCAAGAAGGCCACCACCATCAAGAGCCACCACAACGTCGGCGGCCTGCCGGAAACGCTGGGCCTGAAGCTGCTCGAGCCGCTGCGCGACCTGTTCAAGGACGAAGTGCGCGAGCTCGGCGTGGCCCTGGGCCTGCCGCCGGAAATGGTCTACCGCCACCCGTTCCCGGGCCCGGGCCTGGGCGTGCGCATCCTTGGCGAAGTCAAGCGCGACTACGCCGACCTGCTGCGCCGCGCCGATGCCATCTTCATCGAAGAACTGCGCAAGACCCTCGCCACCGAACAGGACGCCGCCGCGGGCCTGTGCGAGCCGGACCAGGTCGGCAAGAGCTGGTACGACCTGACCAGCCAGGCCTTCGCCGTGTTCCTGCCGGTCAAGTCCGTGGGCGTGATGGGCGACGGCCGCACCTACGACTACGTCGTGGCGCTGCGCGCGGTGCAGACCACCGATTTCATGACCGCGCACTGGGCGCACCTGCCGTATGCGCTGCTGGGCCGTTGCTCTAACCGGATCATTAACGAAGTACGTGGCCTGAACCGGGTTGTGTATGACGTGTCGGGGAAACCGCCGGCGACGATTGAGTGGGAGTGAAACGGGGTTCTTCGGGGACTATTGCTAACTATCGAAAAGTCGCAGTAACGTGTTGATTTTAAAAGAAATACGTTGCGGTACCTATCGGTGGCTATCGCCGGCCAGCGGAACAAGTTGGCGGTAGAAGTGGCGGCAGAACTCGGAGGCCGGATTTAGATCCTCCCGTTTACTATCTGGACCAAATCGGTCTTTGACGGTAAAAGTCTCCTGAGGAAAGCTTGTTTTATGCGGCTTTCCGGGCATCAGCAGGTCTCCTGACCCCTGACGGTAAAAGCCGTCATGAACAGGAGGAAAAACCTCGATGCTTACCGACACCGCACTGCGGAATCTCAAGCCTAAGTCCAAGACTTATAAGGCTTTTGACCGCGACGGCATGTACGTGACGGTATCACCCACCGGTACCGTCACCTTCCGCTACGATTACCGTCTCAACGGGCGGCGGGAAACGCTGACCATCGGCCGCTATGGGCCGGCCGGTATCTCGCTGGCCCTTGCCCGCGAAAAGCTGCTTGACGCCAAGAAGGCCGTCACCCAGGGCAAATCCCCGGCGCAGGAGAAGCAGCGCGAGAAACGCCGGCTGACCGCCGCCAAGAGCTTCGGCGACATTACTGCCCGGTGGCTCGCCGATGCGCGGATGGCCGACAGCACACGGGCGATGCGCAAGAGCATCGTCGATCGGGACATCCTCGCGGCCTTTCAGAACAGGCTGCTCAATGAAATCACCGCTGATGACCTGCGTGCCTTGTGTAACAAGGTGAAGGCACGCGGTGCGCCCGCCACAGCGGTCCACATCCGCGACATCGTGAAGCAGGTCTATGCCTTCGCCATTTTGCCTGGAGGGAAGGTGAACAACCCGGCTGACGACGTGGGCGCGGCGTCGATTGCGACTTTCGTGCCGAAGGATCGCGCCTTGTCGCCGTTAGAGATCCGGCTAATGACGCGGCAGGTGGAGTCCGTGGCGACCTATCCGACCATCCGGCTGGCACTGCGCCTGATCCTCTTGACGCTGGTGCGCAAGAGTGAGCTGATCGAGGCGACCTGGAGCGAGGTCGATTTCGAGAACGCGACCTGGACGATCCCGAAGCAACGGATGAAGGGGCGCAATCCGCATGTCGTCTTTCTATCGCGCCAAGCGCTCGACATCTTCGTGGCGTTGCACACCTGCGCGGCAGGCTCCAAATTTGTACTGCCGTCACGCTATGACGCCGACCGCTGCATGTCGAAGGCAACCTTGAACCGGGTGACACAGATCGTGGCCGAGCGGGCCAAGGCCGCGGGATTGCCGCTGGAGCCGTTCACCGTCCACGACCTGCGCCGCACCGGCTCGACGCTGCTCAACGAGGTGGGCTTCAAGCGCGACTGGATAGAGAAGTGTCTGGCGCACGAGGAGGGACGTTCCTCGCGCTCGGTCTACAACAAGGCCGAGTACGCAGATCAGCGGCGCCACATGCTGCAGGAGTGGGCCGACATGGTCGACGCCTGGATCGATGGCCGGACGCATGTGCCGACGTTGCTGCCCGAAAACGTGTCGGTGCCGGTGCTGAGTGCGGCGCTGTGAGGAGATCCCCGTGGCAGCGGAGGGGCGTACCACGAGGAGGCGGGCGAGCTTACGGTCGGGCGGGCGACGGAATCCGTCGCGGAATTCGGGGTGGGACATCCTGGTGAGGCTTAGCCCGAAAGTACAAGAATCGAGCAGTATCGATAATGACACCTTTCCTTTGTTCCACGAGAGCGAAGCGATTGTGTCACCGGATTAACCTCGACATGCCTCGCTTCCCAGATCTGAATGGAACTGCCGCCCGCTTCGTGGGGGCGGGGGCGCGTTCATTCAATCCTTTGCACGCTCTCGTCTACGCCTGTGCTGTCTTAATCGGCCGAGATGTTGTTTGTCCTCACCACATCACCCCACATCTTGTAGTGGGTGCGGGTCAGGGTTGCGAGCTGCTCGGGCGTGCCGCCGCCGGGCTCGTCGCCGCGGTCGACGATGCTCTTGACGACTGCCGGGTCCTTCAGCGCCGTATTCAGGGCGCCGTTGGCCTTCTTGACGATGTCAGGGCTCAGGCCCGGTGGCCCGTACAGTCCGATGAACGAGATGATGGTGAAGTCCTTGATGCCGCTCTCGGTGGCCGTCGGCACATCCGGGATCATTGCCACGCGCTTGGGTCCGGTTACCATCAGCGGCCGCAGCTGGCCCGACTTGATGAAGGGCGCGACGACCGAGGTCGCGTCGAACATCGCATCCAGGCGTCCGGCCATCAGGTCGACCATCGCCGGGCTGCTGCCCTTGTAAGGCACATGGTTCATCTTCGGGCCGCCCATGCGCTCGCGCAGCAGTTCCATCGTGACATGCGGCAGTGCGCCGGTGCCACCCGAGCCATAGTCGATGGTCTTGCCCGACTTGTCCCGCGCCTTCACCTCCTCGACGAACTGCGCGTAGGTCTTGATGGGCGAGCTGGCGGGCACGACGAGGACCAGCGGAGATTGCAGCATCACGCCGATCGGCGTGAGCTTCTGCGGGTCGACGATGCCGAGCTTGGTGTAGACGTGCGGCATGATCGTCATCGAGCCGTTGCCTACCAGCAGCTTGTTCCCGTCCGGCGCCGCGCGCATTACCTCCACGGAGGCGATATTGCCGTTCACGCCGGCCTTGTTGTCGATGACGAACGACTGGCCGAGCGAACTCTGCAGGCCGTTGAGCAGCGCACGTCCCGCGAAGTCGGTTTGCCCCCCGGGCGGGAAGCCGACCAGCAGGGTAACCGGCTTGGTCGGCCAGGTGGTCTGAGCCCAGGCTGCCGTCGCGGTCAACGTGCCGAGGCCGAGCGCCGCGATGCCCAGGATCAACGCTGAACGGCGCGACGCCGCGAAAGAGTGCTTGGTAATTGTCATGACATGTCTCCAGTTAAGTCTTTTACAGGGTTGCAGTGGCACGGCGCTTCAGCCCGCTTTCTCCATCGCTTCCCACATCCCGTTGATATAGACCGCGCCGAGTGCCCGGTCATAGAGGCCGTATCCCGGCTTGCCCGTCTCGCCCCAGATCATGCGGCCGTGGTCGGGGCGGAAGTAGCCCTGGAAGCTGACGTCGTGGTATGCCTTGACGATCGCGGCGATATCCAGCGATCCGCAGCTCGACAGGTGGGCGGTTTCCTCGAAGTCGCCTTCCGGGGTGATCTTGACGTTGCGGATATGGGCGAAATGGATGCGTCCCATGCCGCCAAACTCGCGCACCAGCGCCTCGACGTTGTTCTGCGGGCCGGCGCCAAGCGAGCCCGAGCACAGCGTCAGGCCGTTTGCCTGCGTGTCGACGATGCTGAGGATGCGTGCCAGGTCGTCGCGGTTCTTGACGATGCGCGGCAGTCCGAAGATGGGGCGCGGCGGATCGTCCGGATGGATGGCCATCTTGATGCCGCACTCCTGGGCCACGGGAATGATCGCGCGCAGGAAATGCTCCAGATGCTGCCAGAGCCTGGCTTCGTCGATGCCGTGGTATTCGGCCAGCAGCGCCTGCAGTTCCCCTGGCCGGTAGCTGGAATCCCAGCCGGGCAGGGCGATGCCCTGGCTGACGTCGATCTGTTCGACCTCCCGGGTGCTGAAGGCAAGGCAGGTCGAGCCGTCATCGAGCTTTTTCGCCAGTTCTGTACGGGTCCAGTCGAACACCGGCATGAAGTTGTAGCAGATGACTTCGATGCCAGCGGCGGCCAGGTTCCTGATGTTCTGCTGGTAATTGGCGATCAGCAGTTCGCGCGTCGGCTTTCCGAGCTTGATGTTCTCGTGGACCGGGACCGACTCGACCACCTTGAACTGCAAGCCCGCCGCCTCGATGGTGGACTTGAGCGCCAGGATCTTGTCCAGCGGCCATACCTCGCCAACGGGTTCGTCGTAGATGGCCGAGACGATATGTGTCATGCCCGGGATCTGCCGGATGTATTCGAGAGGGATCGGGTCGGACGTGCCAAACCAGCGGAACGACATCTTCATGGGTGGGGCTTCCTTGGGGCGAGTCTGTTGAGGAACGGCGATCCAGGCTGGGATCGATGCGGACCGCCCGCGCTTCCCCTGCAATCGGCTCGGCCCCTGCCGTAATTGAGATGCGAGCGGAGAAAGCGTTGCGACTTAGCGAGCGAAGCTGCCGCCCTGGGGTGCGGCGGCTTGCAGGATCGTGTCGACCAGCGCTTCGGGCGACTGCCGGATATCCAGCACCAGCGCGCCACTCGGCTCTTCCAGGGTATCGAACTGGCTCTCCAGCAGCGCGGGGTTGAAGAAGTGGTCGGTGCGAGCGGACAGGCGCGCGCCGATCAGCGCGGCGTCGCCCTTCATGTAGACGAAGGTCACGCCGCCATCGGGCGGGGTCAGCCGGTCGCGGTAGCCCTGGCGCAGCGCCGAGCAGGTGAACACGTGCGCGCGCCCTTCGGTCCGGGCGGCATCGATGGCGGCGCGCATGCCAGCCAGCCAGGGCGAGCGGTCTTCGTCGGTGAGCGGGATACCCGTGTTCATCTTGGCCTTGTTGGCCTCGCTGTGGAATGCATCGGCGTCATGGAAGCCGCAGCCCAGGCGCTGCGCCAGCAACTGGCCGACCGTGGTCTTGCCGCTGCCGGAAACGCCCATCAGGATGTAGATCACGTCTGCTCCGTCGGTCTTGGTATCGGATGGTGTCACCCACCCTTGTTCAGTTCTTGTCATACCGGGGCGACGCCCCGGCGCAGGCACAAGGGCGTCCGGGGGTGTTGCCGCCCCGCGGTAACTTCGCGCCGGCTATTGCGCGACGGTTTGCGCCGCGGAGGCAGGAGTGGATGCGCCCTGGCCGGTGGCTGCCTCGGCCTCGGACAAGTCGAGTGCGCTGCCACCCTCTTCGGCGATGCGCGCATGGCGCCGGAACAGGCCGAACAAGCCGCGCCCCAGGCTGAATTGCGCGAAATCATCGTCCGGCGCCGCGGCCAGCTCGCGCGCAGCGAATTCGCCTTCGTCGCCGTGCCGGCAACGGCGTCGACACGGATGCGGTCGCCATCGCGCACGCGCGCCAGCGCGCCGCCGGCCAGCGCCTCGGGGCCGACGTGGATCACCGCCGGCACCTTGCCCGACGCGCCGGACATGCGCGCGGCTGGCGCGGCTGCGCGCAACGAGGCGTTCGGTGACGGCCAACAGCTCGGCATGGACGGCGATGGGCATGGCGAAGACGTTCCTCGTGGACTCGGCGACGGCGCAGCACGGGTGCGCAATGGCATGTAGAGTTTCTACATTATATCGACAGTGAGCATTCCGTCGATAGGGGTCAGGCGTCAAAATTGCTCGAAAATACGCGGAATACTGGAAAACCCTGAAAGCCAGCCGTGCACGACTCGGCACGATGTCTCGCCAATATTTGTAGAATCTCTACATTTCTAAGAGTTTGAATTCACTGCCATGTCGCCATGCGCGAACGAATCCTCGCCGTCTACGACACGCTCCGCCCCTCAGAACGCCGCCTGGCGGACTACATCGCCCGGCATGGCGCCGCCGTGATCCGGCTGTCGATGCCCGAGCTGGCCGAACGCGCCGGCGTCTCGCAGCCCACTATCGCGCGCTTCTGCGCGGCGCTGGGCTACGACGGCTTCCGCGAATTCAAGCTGCAGTTCGCACAGAACGTCGGGGGTGGCACGCCCTTCGTGCACCAGGACGTCGAGGCCCATGACCGCCCCGCCGATATCGCCGGCAAGGTTTTCGACCGCACCATTGCCACGTTGATGAGCGTGCGCAACGCGCTCTCGGTCGACCAGATCGAGCACGGCAGAACGTGGCGCCAAACGCCAGGCCGGCGATCCACGGCGCGCAGCCGCGAAGTGTAGTAAGTGAGGATAATCAGCGAGGGGCGACTGTTGCCAGCAACTGGAGGGCGAACCTTGGCGGAAATGGCATGCGTAGCTAAACTGGTTCTCGGTGCGGTTCTGGTTTGGGGATTTTGTATTTAAGTGCTGCGGTTTTGCATAAAAATGCGCATCATGGGAAGCGCCATTAATGTGCGTGCTCCGTTGCCTTGACTTGCCAATCTCTGTGGGCTATAAATTCCTCGCGAGCAATTCCAGGTTCTAATAAAAATTTCTCTGGCAATTTTGATGTATTTCAAAAGGGAGGTTGAGTATGAAATCCAGGGTTGCTTTCGCTTTAGCAGCGCCACTTTTACTGGCTGCGGCTTCGGTCAGGGCGGATCTGCCTCCGGCGACGGGCGAATCGGTCCCCGCGCTGCCAAAGAATTTCCAGAAATCGGTTATAGCTACCGGTTTGGCGAATCCTCACAATATGGTGTTCGGCCCAGATGGCAATCTCTGGTTAACTGAACAGATCGCCAAGCGAATTACTCGGGTCGATCCAAAGAACGGAAAGACAACGGTAGCGGTTGAGATCAATGACGCGGTGTACTCGGATGATCAGCAGGATGGCGTATTAGGACTCGCGCTTCATCCTGATTTGCTCAAGGGGAAAGGTCGAGATTATGTGTATGTTTCACTTTCATATTCGACCGGGCAAGGTGGTGAATTTCCAAATCGTACTGCCATCCGTCGCTATACCTATGACGCCAAGGCGCAGAAACTGGTATCGCCGGTAGACATCATCAAAGGCTTGCCGTCTGCGCATGATCACCAGTCGGCAAGGTTAATCTTCGGTCCGGATCAGAAGCTCTACTATTCAATCGGCGATCAGGGAAGAAATCAGCTTAAATACCTTTGCAAGCTGAACCAGGCACAAGTGCTGCCCACCGAAGCCGAAGTCAAGGCCGGAAACTGGGAGCATTACATGGGGAAGATCCTGCGATTGAACTTAGATGGCTCAATTCCACAGGATAACCCTACGATTCATGGCGTGAAAAGTCACGTCTATGCCTGGGGAATTCGCAATACGCAGGGCATGGTCTTCAGCCCCACGGGTAGACTGTTCGCGGTGGACCAGGGACCGAACACCGATGACGAGTTGAACCTGATCCTTCCTGGCCGGAACTACGGCTGGCCGAATGTTGCGGGCCGCAAGGATGATGCGGGATACGCCTATGCGAACTACTCGGCAGCAAAAGGCGGTTGCGAGAACGCCAAGGATACTTTCCAGAACGGCTTGAAAGCACCGGATGGGGTTCCTGTGACACGGGAATCTCAGTGGTCGGATCCTGATTTTGTGGAACCGCTAAAAACTTTCTTCAGTGTTGACAATAATTTCAACTTCAATAACAAGGTCTGCTCGGAAAAGGATCTCTACTATATCTGCTGGCCAACCATAGCACCGTCCGCGGTCTCCTACTACCGTGGCGGAAAGCAGAGTATTCCAGGGTGGGACAATTCTCTGCTTATCACGAGCCTCAAGCGCGGGATCATCTATCGCGTCCAGTTGGATCCGACTGGCACCTTGCCGCTTGGTGATGCGCAACCGGTGTTCCGGTCGGTCAATCGCTATCGTGACCTGGTTGTAAGCCCGGATGGCAGCACACTCTATGTGGCAACGGATGTAAGCCACCTCGGGACGACGGAGGCAGGAAACGCAGCGTTCAAGCTCGAGAACCCCGGTTCGATCATTGCTTTCAAATACTCTCCGGCGAAGTAAGCGACGCTGGACCTTCGTTCGGTTTGAATCTGGCGATGCTATTCGGCATCGCCGTAACCTGGAGAAAAGACCATGCGTACCTGGACCAAGCCTGAAGTTGTCGAAGTCTGCCTCGGCTGCGAAATCAACTGTTACATGAGTGCTGAACGCTGAGCCGTTTTCACATGCTGCGTGTCATTGTGCTTGGCGCCGCGGCTGGTGGCGGTCTACCGCAATGGAACTGTGCCTGCACGGCATGCCGGGCTGCCCGTGAAGGGGCGCAGATCACGCCGCAGACGCAATCGTCTATTGCAGTATCCGCTGACGGTGTGCGTTGGGTGGTAGTTAATGCCTCGCCCGACATCCGCCAACAGTTTTCCGCAACGCATGTGTTGCACCCGATCAAAGGACCACGATCCAGTCCATTGAGTTCAGTGTTGCTGACCAATGCCGACGTCGACCATGTAGCCGGTCTGCTGTCGCTGCGCGAGGGGCACCCCTTCACCTTGTATGCGACTGACCGGGTGTTGCGGGTGCTGCAAGGCAACGCGATATTCAATGTGCTTGACCGGGGCAGCGTTGAGCGCCTTGCCCTCCGGTTGGATCAAGTCCAGTCTGTTTTCGATGCGCAGGGCTGCGACACTGGTGTACGAATCGAGCCGTTCGCCATTCCGGGAAAGGTTGCGCTGTGGCTCGAGGATCCGGAGGCAGCCGGTTTTGGGGGCGGACCTGAAGACACGATTGGGCTCGCACTTGGCACGACCGGATCTCGGTGCCGCTTGTTCTACATGCCTGGCTGCTCCGCGTTGCCGGATGCCATCAAGTCCCGCCTGGCGCGTGGTGACAGCCTTCTGTTTGACGGCACCACCTTCACGGAAGACGAGATGATTTCCAGCGGCGCGGGCAGCAAGACCGCCTCACGCATGGGTCATCTGCCGATCAGCGGGGCAAGGGGAGCCGTTGCACAGTGGGAGGGCGTTTCGCTCCAGCGCAAGCTGTTCATTCACATGAACAACACGAATCCGGTCTTGCTTCCGGACAGCAAGGAGCGGGCTTTCATCCGTGCGGCGGGCTGGGATACTACATACGATGGCATGGAGTTCTGCGTTGAGTAAATCTCTAACGGACGTGCTCTCCCCGGTGGCGCTTGAAGAAGCGTTGCGGGAAATCGGTCGGGAACGCTATCACAACCGGCACCCCTTCCATCGCCTGCTGCATGCCGGGGCGCTGACGCTGGGCCAAGTTCAGGCTTGGGCGCTGAACCGCTATTGCTATCAGGCAGCAATCCCGCGCAAGGATGCGGCGCTTATCAGCCGTGTGAAGGACCGTGGCTTGCGACGTGAATGGGTGCACCGGATCCTGGACCACGATGGCTGGGGCGAGGAGGAGGGCGGTATAGACCGGTGGCTATTCCTGACAGAGAGCCTGGGCCTGGACTATGACTATGTTGTTTCGCAGCGGGGTGCACTCCCGGCAACGGTATTTGCCGTTGAGGCTTACGTTGATTTCGTTGCGAGACACCCCCCTGTCATTGCGGTGGCCTCGTGCCTGACCGAGCTTTTTGCGCCGGACATCCATCGGGAGCGCATTGCCGGCATGCTGAAGAATTACTCGTTCATTAATGAATCGGTTCTCAGCTATTTCCAATGCCGGCTTGAGCAGGCGCCGCTGGATGCGGAGTTTGCGCTGGACTATGTCAAGCGTCACGCACGCACGCTTGATGAGCAACAGGGCGTGCTCGATGCGCTAGTGTTCAAGTGCAACGTACTGTGGGCTCAACTCGATGCGCTCTACGCGGCGTACGTGTCGCCAGGCTTGATTCCGCCAGGCGCATTCGATCCTGGCGTGCCGCGATGCTGACGCTCGAGGCTAGCGTGCGGCTTGCACGCGGCACCCGGCTGCAGTACGACGCGGTTCGACAGCGTTGGGTACTGCTCGGCCCGGAAAGGATGCTTGTGCTTGACGATATGGCGCGACTGATTGTGGAGCGCAGTAGTGAGCACCCGAGCATCGGCACACTTTGCGACGCGCTGGCTGCTGAGTTTGACGCGCCGCTGGCGACGATCCAGGCCGACGTGCTGGCGTTGTTCACCTGCATGACGCAGAGGGGGTTCCTACATCATGCATGATGATGCTGCCGTTGGGCCCCCGCTCGCCGTTCTGCTGGAACTGACCCATCGGTGCCCGCTGCGCTGCGCCTATTGCTCCAACCCGCTTGGCTTGACGCCGGGATCGCAAGAGCTTTCGACTGCCGACTGGTGTGCAGTATTAGACCAGGCCGCGGCACTGGGTGTGCTGCAGGTCCATTTCTCGGGCGGCGAGCCCATGGCCCGCGAAGACCTGCCGCAACTGGTCTCGCATGCAAGCAGGGCGGGACTGTACAGCAACCTCATCACATCCGGCGTGCTGCTGGATGATGCCAGGCTGGGCGCTTTGGTTGATGCCGGCCTATGCCACGTACAGCTGAGTTTCCAGGGATTGGATGAACGGCAGGCTGAGGCGATCTCGGGTTTCAGAGGCGGCGTGGCGAGGAAGCGCGAGGCAATGGCGCGTGTCCAGGACGCAGGCTTGGCGCTGACGCTGAATTTCGTCGTCACCCGCCAGAATGCTGATCAACTGGATGCCATGCTGCACTATGCCGATGCGCACCGGATCGCGCGCGTGGAAGTGGCTAACGCTCAATACTACGGCTGGGCTCTGCATAATCGCGCCGCCCTGATGCCTACCGAGTCCCAGCTCGAGCAGATGGACCGGCTGGTCCAGGCATGGCGTGAGCGGGTGAAAGAGCGCATGGTCATTGACTATGTCATGCCCGACTACTACGGGCGTCGTCCGAAAGCCTGCATGGGTGGTTGGGCGCAGCGCTTTCTCAATGTCATGCCGGAAGGGACTTTGGTTCCGTGCCACGCGGCGCAGACGATTGCGCATCTTGTATTTCCGCGTTTTCCCGCAAGCACGCTGGCGTCCGCGTGGTTCGAGTCGGCGGCGTTTGCTGCCTATCGCGGCACGGCCTGGATGTCTGAGCCATGCCGCAGTTGTCATGCAAGAGAGCGCGACTGGGGCGGATGCCGTTGCCAGGCCCTGGCGTTGGCAGGCGACGCAGGCGCAGCCGACCCGGTCTGTGAATTTTCCTCCGAACATCAGCATGTCGTCATGTTGGCGCATCGCGATTCCCAAGCCGGCGATGCGCCGCTGCAGTTGCGCGGCTTTTCTAAGAGCGGGAGTTAACATATCAATGCGTAACAAGCGCTTCCCTGTACTATGCCAACGCGCCGCTGCCATCGCCGTCGCGGCTGCGGCATTCACCCTGTGCCCCACCCCTGCTGGGGCCTACGACATCGCAACCAGTCCCTATCTGCTGGGGGACTGGGGAGGGATGCGTACGCGCCTGGAAGAGCAGGGGGTGATGTTCAGTATTGGCTACCTTAGTGAAGTGGCGCACAACTTTAGCGGCGGCACCGATCACCTGACGCGCTATACCGATCAGTGGGCGTTTGGGACCACGCTGGACCTGAACAAGCTCTGGGGCTGGGCGGGCGGCACGTTCCAGTTCACCATGACCGACCGTAACGGACGGAATCTCGGGGCTGACGCGAATATCGGCAACAACATGCTGATCCAGGAAGTCTTCGGCCGTGGCCAGACCTGGCACCTCACGCAGTTGTGGCTGAACCAGAAACTCCTTGACGAACGCCTGGAGATCAAGCTCGGACGGTTGACAGTCGGCGAGGACTTTTTCAGTTTCTCCTGCGACTTCCAGAACCTTACGTTTTGCGGATCACAACCGGGTAACCTGGTGGGTGACTACTGGGTCAACTGGCCAACCAGCCAGTGGGCCACACGCATTAAATTTCACGCTTCCCGGGAAACCTATGTGCAGACGGGCGTGTATCAGGTCAATCCAAATTACGTTGACGACAGTTACGCACGCCACAACGGCTGGAAGCCGAACAACCCAAGCGGAACCACAGGCGCGCTGATCCCGCTGGAAGCGGGGTGGCAACCGACCTGGCAGGGTCTTCCTGGCTCCTACAAGGTCGGCGGCTGGTACAACACGTCGGACGCTGACGACCTGTATTTTGATATAAACCATAACCCCCGCGGCGCTACCGGATTGGATCCGCTCAAGCGCTCCGGCCGGTTCGGCGTCTATCTGAGCCTGCAGCAGCAAGTCACCGGAACGGCCGGTGGCCGCGGCGCTACGGTGTTTCTGAACTTCTCCCATGCTGACCGCAATACCGCGCAACTGGATCACCAGATCACGATGGGAGTTCAGTACAAGGGGCCGTTTGAGAGCCGTGCGCAAGACTCGATCGGCTTTGCAGTAGGTGCCACCCACAACAATGAGCGTTTTGCCGATTTCGTGCAACAGAACAACGCACGTACCGGTCAGAATGTGGTTGCAGGCAGCGGATACGAGTATGTTAGCGAACTGTATTACTCGTGGTCTCCGGTGCCCTCGGTATTCCTGCGTCCCAACTTGCAATACATTCTTCACCCCGGCGGCACATCCCGTAACAGTAACGCGTTTGTGATCGGCTTGAAATCCGGTGTTACGTTCTAGGGAAGCTGGATGGACTAGCCTTCTTTCTCGGCTGCCGGCATGCGGGCTGCCTGCGGTGGAAGGTGATCCGCACCTTCTGCCATGCGCGACGGAATGGCCTGCGATGATGGACGCACTGTTGGCATGATCGGCTCCAGCTTCCTCACGTTAGTGCGACGCCAGTCCGCCGGGGTAACGCCGGTTGCCTGCTTGAATGCGCGTGTCAGGTGGCTTTGATCCACGAATCCACATGCTGTCGCGATTTCCGATATCGGCGCGCGTCCCAGGAGATGCGTCTTTGCGACGTCGATCCTACGCTCGATGAGCCATTGATGCGGCGTCTTGCCGGTGCTCTCGCAGAAGGCACGGATGAAATGGCTGCGAGAGAGCTTGCATTCCGACGCCACCGCGTCGATAGAAATATTGCCTCTCAGGTGAGCGGCAAGCATGTCCTTGGCGAGCGCCTCCTGTGTTGGCGTTAGCCGCGCCCGCCGGCGCTGCGTTGGGTTGCCGTTGCCACCCCCGTACGTCTGGAGGGTATGAATCAGGCATGCACTGACAACATGGTCGACGAAGAGCAAATCGCTCTGCTCGGGGCGATCAAGACTCGGCAGCAATGTCCACGCGAGGTTAAGCAGGAGTGGATCCACGACACCAATACGATTGGACAGGCCCGGGCATTCACGAATGCCCAGTTCTCTTCCCATTTCCTGCAGCAAGAGGGTGTCAATCCGCAAGCGCAGTTCGTCAAAGGCGGACTTGTGATGGCAGCGCCAGGTGTCGCGGAGATCGATGATAGCTACCCACCCTTGGTCGCAACTGCCGGTGAAGAAAATTCTGCCATCCCGCCAAACCGAGATAGCCTCGGTATGGCGAAGCTGGATGATGATACAAGCCCCGTCTCTGAGCCGCATTCGCTGGTCAGAGCACGGTGGAAGCGCAACTTCAGAGGTTATGCGATGGATGGTCGCGGCCGATGCGATCATAGAACGGACGCTGGGACGCGGCTCCAGTTGCGACATACAAGTAATGACGTAATGGCAGGGCGGTGTCTTGATGAGATGGTGCACCGGAAACCGGGGCACCAGGGGGGGGGAAGGGCCGGCGTTGAGACCGGCGATGCTATCCAGCCCCCCGCGAGGCATTATTTCTGGGTCATTGCCTTGTAGCTTGTGATGAGATTGCGATAGTCAGGGATGTGGTTCGAGAACAATTCGGCGAGGCCATCGATGTCATTGCGCCAGTCGCGATGCAACTCACATGCGACACCGAACCACGTCATCAGTTGGGCGCCAGCATCGGCCATGCGCTGCCAGGCGGCATTGCGTGTGAACTCGTCAAACGTGCCGGAAGCGTCGGTGACAACGAACACGTCGTAACCTGCGGCAATTGCCGACAGCGCGGGAAACGCGACACACACCTCGGTGACTACGCCCGCGATGATGAGTTGCTTCTTTCCCGTTGCCTTGACCGCTGCGACGAACTCTTCATTGTCCCAGGCGTTGATTTGGCCAGGACGAGGAATGTATGGCGCGTCAGGAAACTGCGCTTTGAGCTCAGGCACCATCGGGCCATTGGGGCCAGTCTCGAAGCTCGTCGTGAGGATGGTCGGCAAATTGAAGTATTTGGCGAGATCGCTCAAGGCGAGGACGTTGTTCTTGAACTTGTCAGGATCGATATCGCGTACAAGCGACAGCAATCCGGCTTGATGGTCTACCAGCAGAACAGCTGCGTCATTTTTGTCCAGACGCGTATAGGGCGTTGTCACGGCGATCTCCTTGCAGAGTTGAATGCGCTTCCGAATGGGGGCGCGTTTGGAAAAGTCGACAGGTCGGTACAAGCGTTAAGACGCGGGCAAGATTGTCCCGATCCATCCAATGGCGAATTTGCTGAATGCTTGAAGGGCTTTATCGTCGGTAACCCTGGCAGCGGGCGGCCTGGACAAACGTTCTTCGTTTCGCCAAGCGGTTGGGAGTTCGGGGCAGTGGCTTTGCCGGTGGAGTGCGGTGCGCGGCTCGCCAGGATGTCTGCTTAAGACCGCGTCTTGCGGGGTGGAACATCATGGCTGCCTCCGAAGATTGCAAGCATCATAGGCAGGCATGAAAGACCGGGGAAGTCCCGTATCATGCCGACTGTGTTCTACAGAAGGAACAATGGTGGACGACCTGAATGATCTTTTTTATTTCGTCAAGGTGGTCGAATACGGCGGCTTTACGCAAGCGGGGGTCGCGCTCGGCATTGCCAAGTCAAAGCTGAGCCGGCGCATCGCGGCACTGGAAGAGCGATATGGAGTTCGTTTACTCCAGCGCTCGACCAGGCGCTTTTCAGTTACGGAAACCGGTCGTGAGTTCTATGATCGCTGTGTTGGCGTGCTAGTGGAGGTGGAAGCGGCGCGCGAAGTGATGGAGCGCAAGCGATCCGAGCCGCAAGGCATCTTGCGCATGAGCTGTCCAACGACGCTGCTTGCGTATCGCGTTGCCGACCTGGTGGCGCAGTTCATGATCAAGTACCCAAAGGTCCGCGTCCATCTCGAAGCGACAAACCGGCGTGTCGACGTGCTGGGAGAAAATTTTGACGTAGCGCTTCGTGTGCGCTTCCCGCCGCTGGAAGACAGCGGTCTGGTGATGCGGGTGCTGTCTGGAAGCCCTCAACGGTTGGTTGCCAGCCCAGCCCTCCTCGAGCACCACGCGTTGGCAATACAAGATCCGGATGATGTTGCCGCCATGCCCAGCATGGATTGGGGCCCCCCTCGCAATCACGTCTGGCAGCTGGCTGGCCCTGAGGGAAGGGAAGCACAGGTGCGGCATCACCCCCGATACATCACCGACGATATGACGGCGTTGTGTCGGGCGGCAAGGCATGGCGTAGGTATCGTTCAGTTACCGAGCATGGTTGTCGAAGAGGATTTGCGTAATGGAGCGCTTGTCGACGTCTTGCCCGGCTGGGCCCCGAAAGGGGGCATCGTTCATGCTGTCTTCCCTTCCCGCAGAGGTCTGTTGCCGAACGTTCGCCTGCTGATCGATTATCTCGCTGCCAATATTCAACAGGAGTAGAAGCGGCGAGCATCGGTGGCAACGCGCATAGCGGCGCCAGCAAGCGCAACACGCGCGCTGGTGGGCCGTGCTCAGGGGGGGGCGGGAGGAGGGCGTCGCATGGGGACAGGAGGGCCTGTCAGTTTTTTTGTGTGCAGGGCAGGTAAAGGCTCACCGTCAATTCGACCGGTGAGCCAGCATTATCTCAACGATGCGGATGGGTGAAGCGGTCCTCGTAGAGGATCGCAAACTGGTTCATGGCAGCCTTCCAGTCATGCGTTGAACTGCCCCACTTCCCGGTGATGTTGCGCAGGGCCAGCCACAGGAGCTTGGTCGCCGCCTCATCGCTGGGGAAGTGGCCCCGCGTCTTGATGATCTTGCGCAGTTGCGCATTGATGCTCTCGATCGCGTTGGTCGTGTAGATGATCTTGCGGAT
>NZ_KB944463.1:0-20142 GCF_000389805.1 Cupriavidus sp. GA3-3 | reverse complement strand
GGCCGCGCCGGCCCCGGAACCCGCGCCGCAGGAAGCCCCCGCTCCCCCGCTCGCCACCAGCCCGCAGGGCGCGACCGAGATGGCGTCGGGCAGTGGCGGCGAGGGCAGCGCGGCCAGGCCTGCCGCCGCTGCCGCGCCGTCCGGCGGGCCGCAGGGCGGCGTCGATGGCGTGCGCTACGACCCGCCGCCGTCGGCGACGATGCACTATGCCAGCTTCGTCAACGGCGTGCAGAACCCCGACGGCCTGATCCGCTGGGAGCAGGACGGCAGCCGCTACCGGCTGGCGGTCGAAACCCGCGTGCTGTGGTTCCGCTTTGCCTTCCAGAGCGGCGGCGCGATGGCGGTGCAGGGACTGTTGCCGGAACGCTACGAAGAGCGCCGCCGCAACAAGACCGAGACCTCGCGGTTCGATGCCGCGGCCGGCACCGCGGTATTTGCCTCGGGCACGCAGGCGCCGTTCCCGCCCGGCGCGCAGGACCGCTTCAGCGTATTCCTGCAGCTGGTGGGGCTGGTGCGCGGCAATCCCCAGCGATATGCCACCCCCGGAGTGACGGAAGCGTTCCTCGTGGCCGACACGCGGGATGTGGAACCCATGCAAGTGCAGTATGTTGGAGAGGACGAGATCGACACCGGCAACGGCGTGATACGAGCAAAGCACTTTGTGAGGCTGCAGCGCCGTGCCAATGACCGGCGCCGCGTCGAGCTGTGGCTGGCGCAGTCGCTCGGCTGGATGCCGGTGCGCCTGCGCCAGACCGAGCCCGACGGCACCCAGATCGACCTCGTGTACCGCGGCAGGGAAGGGCAGTAGGACCGCGGCGCGCGCCTCCCGACGCATCATCCAACCGAAAGGAGCCCAGCCATGACCGTTGCCACGCCACCAGCCGAAACCCACCGCATCCACGCCGAAGGCGCCGACCTGCACGTGCGCGTGGACGGGGCGGACGGGCCCTGGGTGATACTGGCCCACGCCCTGGCTGCCGACCACACGCTGTGGGATGCCACCGCGCAGCACCTGGCGCGCCGCTATCGCGTGGTGCGCCCTGACATGCGCGGCCACGGCGCCAGCGACGCCCCGCTCGGGCCCTACACCATGACGCGGCTGGCCGACGACGTGGTCGCGGTGATGGACGCGCTGCAGATCCCCCAGGCGCATTTCTGCGGGATTTCCGTGGGCGGCATGATCGGGCAGACCATGGGGCTGCGCCATCCCGAACGGCTGCTGTCGCTGGCGCTGGTGGCCACCAACAGCCAGACCCCGATGGAGGCGCACCCGATGTGGCACAACCGCATCGGCCAGGCCGAGGCCCATGGCATGGCCGGGATGGCCGATGCCACCCTCGGGCGCTGGCTGACGCCGGCCTTCCATGAGGCGCATCGCGACCAGGTGTCGCGCATTCGCGACAGTCTGGTGGCCACGCCGGTACGTGGATACGTGGGTGTGGCCGGGGCAATCATGGCTTTTGACCTTGCCGGCGCGCTTTCCCGCATTCATTGTCCTACGCTGGTAGTAGCGGGCGAGCAGGACCAGGGCGCAACCGTGGCGATGGCGCAGAGCATCGCCGCGGCGATTCCCGGAGCCAGGCTCGAGGTCGTGCCGCAAGCGGCGCACCTGGTGCACGTGGAGCAGCCCGAGCGCTTCCACGCCGCGCTGGACGCCTTTCTCGGGAATGCCGCATGCGGGGGGCAGTGCGACGTTCCGTGACAAGCAACACACTGATGTGGAAGGCTCAAGAAACTTGTTGCATTGGCCGATGCCCAATTCATGTAAGGCAGAAAATCGTGGCAACGAGGTGACCCGCACCAATAACTTGATTTCCCGCCGGTCACCCCAAGTTTGGAGGTAAAGCCGCGGCGCCCCCTCAAGGCATCAACTGAGGCAAGAACCACAAGGGCATGCCGCCCATCCATGACGCCCAGGAGGTGTGCCATGCAAATGATCTACAACAGCGACAACTACTGCATCGTGGAGTTTGGTGCGGATGTCGATCAGGCGCCGCTTGAGTTTGGTGGCTATGAAATCGTTGACAAGAACCTGAAGCGCGAAATCTTCCTCGGCGGCCATCTGGCCGAGAGCTTCCGCGCCGATGTCAAACGCCTGATTGAAAGCGAGCCATCCGTGGAGGAAGTCGACGATTTTCTCGGCAAGTTCGACAACGTCATGATGCACCCGCTGGTGATGCACTGAGCGGCTTTGCCTGGAACGATCACGCCCGCTTCGGCGGGCTTTTTTGTTGGTGGCGGGCGCTGCGGGCCGCGCTCAGTATTGTTCCCACGGCAGCCCGTCATGGCGCCAGCCGTTGACCGTATTGCGGTGGCGCTGCGCATCGAGGTCGCCCTCGAAGCCGTGCAGCACGAACTGGACGTTGGAGAAGCCCGCGCCCTCCAGTGCCCGCGCCGCCGCCGACGAGCGGTTGCCGCTGCGGCAGATCAGCAGCACCGGCCGCGCCGATGCCTGGCCCGCCAGTTTCTTCACCATCTGCACGAAATGCGGGTTGACCTCCCAGTCCGGGCCATCGTTCCAGGGTACGTTGTGCGCGCCCTTCGGATGACCGACGAACAGGTATTCCATCTCGCTGCGGCAGTCGATAAAGAGCGTCTCGGGCGATTGCGCCAGCAGGTCCTGGGCGTCGGCGGGGGAGAGATGTTGCATGGCGGGCAGGGAAGGGGGCAGCGCGAAGCGACCGGGGCGGTGACGGTTACGTCTCTCAGTGTAGGCGCCAGCGGGCCGGACAGGCAACCGCGGGTCATCGCGGGCAGCCGCAAGGCCTTGATACACCTGATAAAATCGTCCCTCTTTGGCCAGCATAGGCCACAGCAGCGGCCCGGCGCCGATCCAGCCATGGATACGCCGCAGGCCCGCCTTTCCAGAGTCCCCGCCATGAGTGCCCCTGAATCCACCGCGGCCGCGCCGCGCCCCTACACCCGGGCTGCCGAGTTGCCCCGGCTGCTGCAAGAACGCATTCTGATCCTGGATGGCGCCATGGGCACCATGATCCAGCGCTACAAGCTGACCGAGGCGGACTACCGCGGCGCGCGCTTCGCGGAACACAAGGTGGACGTCAAGGGCAACAACGAGCTGCTGCTGCTGACGCGCCCGCAGGTCATCAGCGAGATCCATGAGCAGTACCTGGCCGCCGGCGCCGACCTGATCGAGACCAATACCTTCGGTGCCACCGGCGTGGCGCAGGAAGACTACAAGATGGCGGACCTGGCGTACGAGATGAACGTCGAGGCCGCGCGCCTGGCGCGCGCCGCCTGCGACAAGTACAGCACGCCGGAGAAGCCGCGCTTTGTCGCCGGCGCCTTCGGCCCGACGCCCAAGACCGCCAGCATCTCGCCCGACGTGAACGACCCGGGCGCGCGCAACGTGACCTTCGAAGAGCTGCGCGATTCCTACTACGAACAGGGCAAGGGCCTGCTGGAAGGCGGCGCCGACGTGTTCCTGGTCGAGACCATCTTCGACACGCTTAACGCCAAGGCGGCGCTGTTCGCCATCGACCAGCTGTTCGAGGACACCGGCGAGCGCCTGCCGGTGATGATCTCCGGCACGGTGACCGATGCTTCGGGCCGGATCCTGTCGGGCCAGACCGTGGAAGCGTTCTGGAACAGCCTGCGCCACGCCCGCCCGATCACCTTCGGGCTGAACTGCGCGCTGGGCGCCACGCTGATGCGCCCGTATATCGCCGAGCTGGCCAAGATCTGCGACGCGGCGGTGTCGTGCTACCCGAACGCGGGTTTGCCGAACCCGATGAGCGACACGGGCTTTGACGAAACGCCCGAGGTCACCTCGTCGCTGGTGGAAGAGTTCGCCGCCTCCGGGCTGGTGAACCTGGTGGGCGGCTGCTGCGGCACCACGCCCGAGCATATTGCCGCGATCGCCCAGCGCGTGGCCAACAAGACCCCCCGCACCTGGCCCGGCCAGTACCGCGACGCTGCCTGAGCCCGGAGCCCGACAACATGACCGACAAGCAACTGCCCCCGCGCCCGATGCGCCTGTCCGGCCTCGAGCCCTTCACCATCGACGACGACACGTTGTTCGTCAACGTCGGCGAGCGCACCAACGTGACCGGCTCCAAGGCCTTCGCGCGCATGATCCTGAACGGCCAGTTCGACGAGGCGCTGGCGGTGGCCCGCCAGCAGGTCGAGAATGGCGCGCAGATCATCGACATCAACATGGACGAGGCCATGCTGGACTCGAAGGCCGCCATGGTTCGCTTCCTGAACCTGATCGCCTCGGAGCCGGACATTGCACGCGTGCCGATCATGATCGACTCGTCCAAGTGGGAAGTGATCGAGGCCGGCCTGCAGTGCGTGCAGGGCAAGCCCGTGGTCAACTCGATCTCGCTCAAGGAGGGCGAGGAACAGTTCCGCCACCACGCCGCGCTGATCCGCCGCTATGGCGCCGCCTCGGTGGTGATGGCCTTCGACGAGAAAGGCCAGGCCGACACCTTCGAGCGCAAGACCGAGATCTGCAAGCGCAGCTACGACATCCTGGTCAATGACGTCGGCTTCCCGCCGGAAGACATCATCTTCGACCCGAACATCTTCGCGGTCGCGACCGGCATCGAGGAGCACAACAACTACGCGGTGGACTTCATCGAGGCCACGCGCTGGATCAAGCAGAACCTGCCGTACGCCAAGGTCAGCGGCGGCGTGTCCAACGTGTCGTTCTCGTTCCGCGGCAACGACACGGTGCGCGAGGCGATCCACACCGTGTTCCTGTACCACGCCATCGGCGCGGGCATGGACATGGGCATCGTCAACGCCGGCCAGCTCGGCGTGTATGACCAGCTCGATCCCGAGCTGCGCGAGCGCGTGGAAGACGTGGTCCTGAACCGCCGCGAAGATTCCACCGACCGCCTGCTGGAGATCGCGGACCGCTTCAAGGGCGGCGGCGCGAAGAAGGAAGAGAACCTGGCCTGGCGCGGCACGCCCGAGCAGCCGGTGCCGGTGGGCGAGCGCCTGGCGCATGCACTGGTGCATGGCATCACCACCTTCATCGTCGAAGACACCGAAGAGGTCCGCCAGCAGGTCGAGGCGCGCGGCGGCCGCCCGATCGAGGTGATCGAAGGCCCGCTGATGGACGGCATGAACATCGTCGGCGACCTGTTCGGCGCGGGCAAGATGTTCCTGCCGCAGGTGGTCAAGAGCGCGCGCGTGATGAAGCAGGCGGTGGCGCACCTGCTGCCCTACATCGAGGAAGAGAAGCGCCTGCTGGCCGAGGCCGGCGGCGACGTCAAGGCGCGCGGCAAGATCGTGATCGCGACGGTGAAGGGCGACGTGCACGACATCGGCAAGAACATCGTGTCGGTGGTGCTCCAGTGCAATAACTTCGAAGTGGTCAACATGGGTGTGATGGTCCCGTGCAACGAGATCCTGGCCCGCGCCAAGGTCGAGGGCGCGGACATCGTCGGGCTGTCGGGCCTGATCACGCCGTCGCTCGAAGAGATGGCCTACGTGGCCTCGGAAATGCAGCGCGACGACTACTTCCGCGTGAAGAAGATCCCGCTGCTGATCGGCGGCGCCACTACGTCGCGCGTGCATACCGCGGTCAAGATCGCGCCCAATTACGAAGGCCCGGTGGTGTACGTGCCGGACGCCTCGCGCTCGGTGAGCGTGGCCTCGAGCCTGCTGTCGGATGAAGGCGCGGCCAAGTACCTGGACGAGCTGAAGACCGACTACGACCGCATCCGCACCCAGCACGCCAACAAGAAGGCGACGCCGATGGTGACGCTGGCGCAGGCGCGCGCCAACAAGACCCCGATCGACTGGAGCAGCTACGTGCCGCCGAAGCCCAAGTTCATCGGCCGGCGCGTGTTCCGCAACTACGACCTGGCGGAACTGGCCAACTACATCGACTGGGGCCCGTTCTTCCAGACCTGGGACCTGGCCGGCAAATTCCCCGACATCCTCAACGACGAGATCGTCGGCGAGTCGGCACGCAAGGTGTTCTCGGACGGCAAGGCCATGCTGTCGCGCCTGATCCAGGGACGCTGGCTGACCGCCAACGGCGTGATCGCGCTGCTGCCGGCCAACACCGTCAACGACGACGATATCGAGATCTACACCGACGAGACCCGCAGCAAGGTCGCGCTGACCTGGCACAACCTGCGCCAGCAGAGCGAGCGCCCGGTGGTCGATGGCGTGCGCCGCCCCAACCGTTGCCTGGCGGATTTTGTCGCGCCCAAGGACAGCGGCATCGCCGACTACGTCGGCCTGTTCGCGGTCACCGCGGGCCTGGGCGTGGAGAAGAAGGAAGCCCAGTTCGAAGCCGACCATGACGACTACAGCGCGATCATGCTCAAGGCACTGGCCGACCGCTTCGCCGAAGGCTTTGCCGAGTGCCTGCACGAACGCGTGCGCAAGGACTTGTGGGGTTATGACGCCGGCGAGCAGCTCAGCAACGAGCAGCTGATCGCCGAGTCGTACCGCGGCATCCGCCCGGCGCCTGGCTACCCGGCGTGCCCGGAGCACACCGTCAAGGGCCCGATGTTCGAGTTCCTCGACGCGGCCGAGATCGGCATGGGCATCACCGAGTCGCTGGCGATGACGCCGGCCGCATCGGTGAGCGGCTTCTACCTGGCGCATCCGCAGTCGACCTACTTCTCCATCGGCAAGATCGGCCAGGACCAGCTCGACGACATGGCGGCGCGCCGCCACGAGGACCGCGCCACGCTGGAGCGCGCGCTGGCGCCCAACCTGTAACCGGGTGCGACGGCAGGGCGGCAGGGGCGGCTGCATCGCCCCGCCGCCAGCCCGTTGATGCAACAGGGAAAACCGCCGCAGGCGGCCGGCAAAGCCGTGCCGGAGCGGCGTGCCAGGCGCCTCACAACTCCTTACAGAGCCTTTCAACTCCTCACAGACCGGCGCAGTCCGGCTCCCTAGACTGAGGGCTCGATACACGCAATCACCAGCGTGATCACCGCGGCGAATGTTTCGCCGCGGGGCATCCTGAAAGGAGTCTGTCCATGAAGAAACTGCTGCTCTCCCTCTCCGCTCTGTCGATCGCTGCCGCTTCCTCGCTGGCCATGGCCCAAGGCACCGGCGTTTCCGTTGGCACGAAGGCCGATGTCGGCGCATCGGTGACCACACCCTCTCCCGCCGCTGCAGCGCAGGGCGGCCTGAACACTGCCGGCAGCGCTGCCACGGGTGCCGCAGGCGCAGCCGAAAAGGGTCTGTCGACTGCGGGCGCGGCGACCAGCAAGGGCCTGTCGGCAGCAGGTTCGGCGGCTGACAAGGGTCTGTCGACCGCCGGCGCTGCGGTCGACAAGAGTGTCGGCACTGCTGCCGACGCCACCGGCGGCGCCGCGGCAGACGCCGGCACCAAGGCCAAGCACGGCAAGCACGCCACCAAGTCGGGCAAGAAGTCGAAGGCCGACGCGAGCGTGGATGTGAGCGCCGGTGCCGCAGCGGGTGCCAAGGCGCAGTAACCTGGCGCGCTAGTCCACAGTCACTGGCAACCAGCTACTAGCCCGGCCTTTTACCGGCGCCGGCGGCGCCAGGGCCCTCCAGGGTGTTTCAGCCCTGACGCGCCGCAGCAAAGCGGGACGGATCGCATCCGTCCCGCTTTGCGTTTGTGCGCGATCGGTGTGCCTAGTGGGCGCTGGCCCCGCCTAATGTCAGCCTGACACCGACAGCCCGCGCCCGCGCCCGGCACTACAATGACATCAACGCAGGCGGTTCCGCCTGCACCCGACTGCACCGGGCATGTGCCGGTCTGTTCAACCCAGTGGAGCCCACATGATCCGCATCCTGATCGCTGACGATCACGAGATTGTGCGTGCCGGGCTGCGCCAGTTCCTTTCCGAAGAGCCCGACATCCAGGTGACAGGCGAGGCCGGAAGCGGCGACCAGGTCATGGCGCAGTTGCGCGATGCCGAGTTCGACGTGCTGGTCCTGGACATCTCGATGCCCGACCGCAACGGCATCGACGTGCTCAAGCTGATCCGTCAGCGCAAGCCCGAATTGCCGGTCCTGATCCTGTCGACCTACCCGGAAGACCAGTACGCGATCAACCTGATCCGTGCCGGCGCTTCTGGCTACCTGACCAAGGAAAGCGCCCCGGACGACCTGGTCAAGGCCATCCGCACGGTGGCCCAGGGCCGCCGCTACGTGAGCGCCACCGTGGCCGACCTGCTGATCGGCGGGCTCGACAAGCCGACCGAGCAGCCGGTGCACCAGATGCTGTCGGAGCGCGAGTTCCAGATCTTCTGCAAGCTGTCGCGGGGGCAGTCGGTGTCGGTGATTGCCGACGAACTGTTTCTCAGCGTCAAGACCGTCAGTACCTATCGTTCGCGCATTCTCGAGAAAATGGGCATGAAGACCAACGCTGACCTGACCTATTACGCCATCAAGAACGGCCTGGTCGAATAACAGCCCACAATGGGCCGCACCGGACGAGGACCAGCAATACATAACATGTCGGAGCAGGCTTCGAACACTTCCTACCGGGCGCTGAGCATACTGCTGATTGAAGACTCGGCGGTCCTGCGAGGCATGCTGCTCGAATACCTGAAGGATTTCCCGTTCATCGAGAACGTGGACTGGGCCGATACCGAAGCCATGGCCCTGCGGCTGCTCGCCGCCGGCAAGTACGATGTGGTCATCGTGGACCTGCAGCTGCGCCAGGGCAACGGCATCAATGTGCTGCGCGCGATGCAGCGCATCGGCACCGGCGCGGTGCGCATCGTCTACACCAACCACGCCCAGGTCAGCATGTACCGCCGCCAGTGCGCCGAGGCCGGCGCGGACTACTTCTTCGACAAGTCGCTCGAGCTCGAGCAGGTGTTCCGCGTGATCGAGGAGCACGCGGCGCCGGCGCCCTGAGCCGGGCCAGCACCTCGTTCCCTCATCATTCCCTGCCTGCCTGCCGGTGCGCGTCAGGCGCGCGCCGGCTCCTGATTTTCCGGCGCCTCCGCCGGTGCCAGCACCGCTTCCGTCAGCGGCACCTCGATGCGGATGCGCACGCCCGCCTGCGTCGAGGAATCGATCTGCATGCTGCCGCCCAGCGCGGTAACGCGCTGCTCCATGCCCAGCAGCCCGTGGTGGCCGGCGGTGCTGCCGGCGTCGAAGTCCGCCGGCAGGCCCTTGCCGTCGTCGCGCACGGTCAGCGTCAGCAGGTTGTCCTGGCAGGCCAGGCTGACATCGATGTGCCTGGCTTCAGAGTACTTGCTGGCATTGGTCAGCGATTCCTGCACGATCCGGTATAGCGCGATCGCGGCCTCGTCGCGCAGTGGAGGCAGGTCCTCGGGCACGCTGACATCGGTCTCCCAGTCATTGCGCGCGCCCACTTCCTCGACCAGCTGGCAGACCGCCGCGCGCAGGCCCAGGTTCAGCAGCACCGTGGGGCGCAGGTCTTCGATCAGGCGGCGCTTGATCTGGATGCCCTGGTCCACGTGCAGCATCACGCGCGTCAGCCGCTCGGCCGCCACCGGATGGTCCTCCTGCACCTTGCGGCGCACCCAGTGCAGATCCAGCTTGATCGCGGTCAGGATGGCGCCCAGTTCATCGTGCAGCTCGCGCGCCAGGCGTGTCTTCTCGTCCTCGGTCACGCGCTGCAAGTGGGCGGCCAGCGCCGACAGCTGGCGCGTGCGTGCGCGCACCTTGCGGTCCAGCCGCACGCCTTCCTCTTCCAGCTGGGTGCGCACCGCCTCAGCCATCGACAGGCGCTTGGCGTGGCCCACGCCCACCGCCATCATCAGGGTGATGTTGATGGCGGTAAGCAGGCCGATGCCGTAGCGCGACAGCTGCACGTCGTTCTCGGCGCCTTCCAGCCGGTGCGAGACCGCGCCGGCCTCGCGCGCCTGCAGCTGGTCCAGGCCGCGGCGCGCATTGTCCATGGTCTCTTTGCCGTAGTCGGTGCGGATCAGGTCCAGCGCCACTTCCAGGTCGCGCTTGCCGTAAACCAGCGTCAGCGCCATCTCGTTGAGCTTGCTGTTGATCAGCTTGGAGGTGTCGCTGAACTGTTTCAGGCCTTCGGGATCGTTGGCATAGCCGGCGCGGATCTGCGCCATCAGTTCGGCGATGCGCGGCAGGGCCTTGTAGTACGGCTCAAGGTAGCTTTCCTTGCCGGTCAGCAGGAAGCCGCGCTGGCCGGCCTCGGCATTGACCAGCTCGCCGTTGAGCGCGGCCAGCTCGGTCTGCACGCGCTGCGAGCGGATCACGTCGGTATAGCTTTCGCGCAGGCGGATATTGCCGGTTTCCGACGCCACCAGCACCGCCAGCGTCAGCAGGATGCCGCCCGCCAGCAGCAGCGTGTGGGGGAGAAAGGACTGCTTGAACATGGGCAATTCCTGTTTAGTGAAGGCGCGCCGCTCGCCCGCCGCAGCGCCAGGGAGCGCCCATGGAATCACATCGATCGCCATGGGTCAACCTTGAAGCCGGGCCCGCGCGGGCGTCGTCCGGGTGCGTGTAGGACTCGGCTGACAGCGGAATCGGCTCGCTGTCAGTATTGGTGCGCGGGCTGGCTTTCTACGATGAGGCTATGAGCTTGCACCCCTTGGCGCAAGCCCTCACATGGGCCCAGCCAGTGCGCCTGGCGTGGTCCGATTGCTTCGGGAGCCTAGCCATGCTGCAATATGCACTCGTATTTTTCGTCATCGCCCTGATCGCCGCGATCTTCGGCTTCGGCGGAATTGCCGCCGGCGCCGTGGAAATCGCCAAGATCCTGTTCTTCATCTTCCTGGTCGTGGCGCTGGTCGCCGCGGTGATGGGCCTGGTCCGCAGGGGGCGATGACACCGGCCGCGAGCCGTCTTTCCCCACCGCCGACCGAAACTGAGGAGACCGTATGCTGACGCAGAACCCGAAAGTCAGGAAGGAACTGAACCACCTGTCCGACAGTGCCGACAGTGCCATCCGCCATATCAGGCATGCCGCGCGCGACACGCGCGACGCGGCAGCGCCGGTATCCGGCGAGGTCAAGGCGCTGATCGCCCAGCTGGAGCACACCATCGAAGTGCTGGCGCGCGAGGGCTCTGCCGAGAGCATGCGCGCCGGGCAGCGCCTGCGCGAGCGGGCCACCGACATGGCCCATCGGCTGCGCGCCCAGACCACCGACGGCATGATGCGCGCCCGCGAGCGCATGGATGGTGCGGTAGAACACGCCCAGCACCGCGTGGCCGAGTCGCCGCTGAAGGCGGTGGCGATCGCGGCGGCCGTGGGGGCGCTGATCGGGCTGCTGCTGGCCAATGGCCGGCGCCATTCAGAGGAGGATTAGGCCCGCCCCCCAGCCACCAGACCGATACCGGGACCCGTCCGGCACGCCGGGCGGGTCCTGCAAGGGAATCCCCCTTTCCGGAATCCTCGTCCGGAAGCCCGGCAGCCCACTGCGGTGCCGGGCGCTTTTTTAGGCGCGCGGCGATCGTGCCGCACGCAAGCGGGTGTCTGTTCCCGTCACACCCCCCACATCACATTGGCCCCCTCACGCTGGGAGGCACGCAGCATGTCCAGGAACGGGTAGGCGCGCTGGCCCAGGTGCAGCGGTTCTTCCTCGTCTTCGTCGTTGCCGGTGTCCGCTTCGACGGCCGAGCTGGCGGGATGGGCCTTGGCATCGGCGACCGCGGCTTCCAGCTTGTGGATCGCGGTTGGAAGCTCTTCCACGGTGATCACCCCTCGTTCCCCGAGGCGCTTGCCGATGATGCCCAGCAGCGTCATCGCCAGATCCTTCATCATGATCAGGTCCTGCGCGGCGTGGGATTTGAAGGTGATCAGCATGATGTGTTTTCCTTTCACGGAGAGGCGGGGGGCGTTCCCGCGGGCGGGAAGTCTCGCTGATTTTGGGCCCGGATTGTGGCCCGGGGCCATCCTCGCGCATGATGTCAGCATAGCACCTGATAAAATTCGGCGTTCCCGATTCCAATGCCTGTCACGCGGCGCGGCGCGGCGCTCACTGTTCCTTTGCCGTCACTTGCCGCCTTCCGGGCGACGGCGCCGCCCAAGGCGGTGCCTGAATACCTTGCCCACAGGGCTTCCGACATCCATGCTGCCTGTTCAGACCTCCAATCTTGCCGCCGCGTTCACTGATGCGGTGCGCGCGCTCGCCCCGGCCGATGCCACCCTGCCCGCCGTCACCTTCGAGCGGCCCAAGGTGGCCGCCCACGGCGACCTTGCCTGCAACGTCGCCATGCAGGTCGCGCGCGCGCTCAAGAGCAATCCGCGCGAGCTGGCCCAGCGCATCGTCGATGCCGTGCAGGCCGACACGCGCGCGCAGGGCCTGGTCCAGGCCATGGAGATTGCCGGCCCCGGCTTCATCAACCTGCGCCTGACCCCGGCCGCCAAGGCCGACGTGCTGCGCGCGGTGCTGGCCGAGGGCGACCACTACGGCGCGCGCGAGCGCGGCGTGCACGGCCAGGTGCTGGTGGAGTTCGTCTCGGCCAACCCGACCGGCCCGCTGCACGTCGGCCATGGCCGCCAGGCGGCACTGGGCGACGCGCTGGCCAACCTGCTGTCGTGGCAGGGCTGGCACGTGCACCGCGAGTTCTACTACAACGACGCCGGCGTACAGATCCAGACCCTGGCGCTGTCGGTGCAGGCGCGCGCGCGCGGCCTCAAGCCCGGCGACGCCAGCTGGCCCGAGGCCGCCTACAACGGCGACTACATCGCCGACATCGCCGCCGACTTCCTGGCCGGCAAGACCGTCAGCGCTTCTGACGGCGAGCCCGTGACCGCGTCGGGCAACGTCGAGGACATCGACTCGATCCGCAAGTTTGCCGTCACTTACCTGCGCAACGAGCAGGACATCGACCTGCAGGCCTTCGGCGTCAAGTTCGACCGCTATTACCTGGAGTCGTCGCTGTACAGCGACGGCCGTGTCGAAGCCGCGGTGCAGTCGCTGGTCGGCAAGGGCAAGACCTACGAGAGCGAGGGCGCGCTGTGGCTGCGCACCACCGACGACGGCGACGACAAGGACCGCGTGATGAAGAAGAGCGACGGCACCTATACGTACTTCGTGCCGGACGTCGCCTACCACACCACCAAGTGGGAGCGCGGCTTCACCAAGGTCATCAACGTGCAGGGCAGCGACCACCACGGCACCATCGCGCGCGTGCGCGCCGGCCTGCAAGGCCTGGACATGGGCATCCCGCAGGGCTATCCCGACTACGTGCTGCACAAGATGGTCACCGTGATGAAGAACGGCGAGGAGGTCAAGATCTCCAAGCGCGCCGGCTCCTATGTCACCGTGCGCGACCTGATCGAATGGTCCAACGGCGGCGACGAGACCATCCGCGGCTGCCTGGATACCGGCGTGGCCGACTGGCCGCAGCACTTCACCCGCGGCCGCGACGCGGTGCGCTTCTTCCTGCTGTCGCGCAAGGCCGATACCGAGTTCGTTTTCGATGTCGACCTGGCGCTCAAGCAGAACGACGAGAACCCGGTGTACTACGTGCAGTACGCCCACGCCCGCATCTGCTCGATCTTCGAGTCGTGGGGCGGCGCGGACTGGGAAGCCCGCCTGGCCGAGCTGGCCGGCGCCGACCTGTCCGCCGTGACCGGACCCGAAGCCAGCGCCCAGGCGCAGGCGCTGGGCCGCCGTCTGGCCGAGTTCCCGGACATGCTGTCGGGCGCCGCCGCCGAGCTGGCGCCGCATGCGGTCGCCTTCTACCTGCGCGACCTGGCCGGCGACTTCCACGCCTTCTACAACGCCGACCGCGTGCTGGTTGACGACGAGGCCGTCAAGCGCGCCCGGCTGGCGCTGCTGGCGGCCACGCGCCAGGTGCTGCGCAATGGCCTGGCGGTGATCGGCGTGTCCGCCCCGCGCCGGATGTAAGCAGGCGTCCGGCGCCCCCCGCGCGGGGGTACGGGGCTGTCCGGCCCCGAGGACGATGCCAGTGCTGCCGTTGGCGGCGCTGGCCCTATAATCCCGGCATCACCGAAGAGGACTTCATGCAACAGCAACGCAAGCGCGAGTCGCGCCATGTCCGCCGCAACCAGCAACGCGGCGGTACGTTCCTGGGCCTGGTGCTCGGGCTGATCGTCGGGCTGGCCATCGCCGTGGTGGTCGCCCTGTACATCACCAAGTCGCCGACCCCGTTCCAGCAGAAGAGTGCCCCGCGCCCGAGCGAGCCGGGCAATGTCACCAGCCAGCTGCCGCCGCCGGCCCAGCGCGCCGACGAGGGCCCGAGCGACCCCAACAAGCCGCTGTGGAGCAAGACCCCGGCCAAGCCGGTGGGCCAGGCGCCCGAGCCGGAACCGAAGCAGAACGGCCAGCATGGCCAGAACGGCCAGCAACCCCCGGTGGCCGTCGCCCGTCCGGCTGAGAAGCCGGTGGAAAAGCCCGTGGAGAAGCCGGCTGACAAGCCTGTCGCCAGCAAGCCGGCCGAGAAGCCGGTGGCCGACCCGATCGCCGAGATCGCCCAGGCCGATGCCAACAAGGTGGGCTACCTGCTGCAGGTGGGCGCGTTCCGCTCGTCGGACGACGCCGACCGCCAGAAGGCCAACCTGGCGATGCAGGGCTTCGAAGCCCGGATCACCGAGCGCGATGTCAACGGCGTCAAGATGTACCGGGTGCGCCTGGGGCCGTTCAACCGCATCGAAGACATGAACAAGGCACGCGACCGGCTGCAGTCGTCCGGCTTCGAGGCCTCGGTGATCCGCTTCACCAAGCAGTAAGCCGGACCGCAGGGTCAGGCGTTTATTCCGGTCGTGTCCGGCGGCACTGGCAGTAACCGCCGGTAACCGCCGCAACACGTTGTCACCAGAAGCAGCCGGCGTTTCGCTGAACCGGACGCCGCCGCCGCTGTCATACGCTCATCGTCCAACCGCAAGGCCGCACCAAGATGAAAAAACTCGCCGCACTGTTCGCCATGTTCGCCGCCGTGGGCGGCCTGCTGATGTCCGCCCCGTCCCGGGCGGCGCCCGCCGAGGGCAAGGAATACCAGGTCCTGAAGGCGGCCCAACCGGTCGCCGCGGGCAAGATCGAGGTGACCGAGTTCTTCTGGTACGGCTGCCCGCACTGCTACGATTTCGAGCCGGACCTGGAAGCCTGGGTCAGGAAGCAGGGCGGTAACGTGGTCTTCAAGCGCGTGCCGGTCGCGTTCCGTGACGACCTGCTGCCGCACACCAAGATCTTCTATGCGCTGGAAGCCATCGGCAAGCTCGACGCCATGCACAACAAGGTCTTCAACGCCATCCACGTGGACCGCAAGCGCATGACGGACCCCAACGAGATCGCCGACTTCATGGCCAAGAACGGCGTGGACCGCAAGGCCTTCCTGGATGCCTACAACTCGTTCACGGTGACCACCAACTCGCAGCGCGCCAACAAGATCGCCGACGCCTACAAGATCGACGGCGTGCCGACCGTGGTGGTGCAGGGCAAGTACGTGACCTCGCCGTCGATTGCCGGCAACAAGCAGGGCGCGATCCAGACCATGGATTACCTGGTGGATCAGGTTAAGGCGAAGAAGATGTAATCTGCTGGCGACCTTCGCAACCCGAGGGTTATCCAACACCAGTAGCAAGCCAAACGGCTGGTATCCTGTACCAGCCGTTTTTTTTCAGACTGCAACCCTGCCTTCATGCGTCCCCTCAAAGTCTTCCTCACCGGCGCCTCCAGCGGCCTGGGCCAGGCTCTCGCGCGCGAATACGCGTCGCAAGGCGCCATCCTCGGGCTGGTGGCGCGCCGCGAGGACGCGCTGCGCGAGTTTGTCGCCACGCTGCCCAACCCAGGCGCGGTGCGCGTCTACGGCGCCGATGTGCGCGATGCCGACGCCATGGCGCGTGCCGCTGGAGACTTCCTCGGCCATTTCGGCTGCCCGGACGTGGTGATCGCCAATGCCGGGGTCTCGGTCGGCACCGTCGCCAGCGAGCGCGAGGACCTCGACGCCTTCCGCCAGGTGATGGATACCAACTGGTTCGGCGTGCTGACCACCTTCCAGCCGTTCATGCATGCGATGCAGGCGCGCGAGCCCGGCCACTTCGGGCGCCGCGGCACGCTGGTGGGCATTGCCAGTGTCGCCGGCGTGCGCGGGCTGCCGGGCGCGGGCGCCTACAGCGCGTCCAAGTCGGCGGTGATCAAGCTGCTGGAAAGCCTGCGGCTGGAGCAGCGCGCGCACGGCATCCGCGTGGTCACGATCGCGCCCGGCTATATCCGCACGCCGATGACCGCGCACAACCCGTACCGCATGCCGTTCCTGACCGATGCCGACGTGTTCGCGCGCAAGGCCGTGCGGGTAATCGCGGCAGGACGGCGCTTCCGCGTGATTCCGTGGCCGATGGGCGTGGTGGCGGCGCTGCTGCACGTGATGCCGCGCTGGCTCTACGATGCGCTGGCCGCGGGCGCCCCGCGCAAGCCGCGGCGCGCCGACCCGCCGCAGGAGCCCTGACCATGTGGCGCGACGCCATCGGCCAGCAGCATGCCGCCGCCAGCGGGGTGGTGCGGATCGCGTCACTGGTGCCGTCGGTGACTGAGTTGCTGTTCGCGCTCGGGATGGCCCGGCAGATGGTGGCACGCACCGGCTTCTGCATCCACCCGGAACCGGCCGTGCGCGCGGTGCCCAAGGTCGGCGGCACCAAGGACGTGAACGTGGCGCGGCTGCGCGAGCTGGCACCCACGCACGTGGTGGTCAATATCGATGAGAACCGGCGCGAGACCGTGGACGAAATCCGCGCATTCGTGCCCAATGTGATCGTCACCCATCCGTGCGCGCCGGAAGACAACCTGGGGCTGTACCAGCTGCTGGGCGGGATCTTCGGCTGCCACGCCGAGGCCGAGGCGCTGTGCACGGCGCTGCAGGTGCAGCTCGATGCCATCCGCGTGCGCGCGTGGCCGGCTCGCCGCGTGCTGTATGCGATCTGGCAGGACCCGTGGATGACGGTGTCGCGCGATACCTATATCAGCCGCATGCTGGCATTGGCCAACTGGCACACCTGGCCCGAGGGCAGTGCCGCATTGCAGGCCTGCGCGGGCGGCGACTGCAGCCGCCCCAACGCGCCTGGCGATCGCTATCCCACCTTCCGCTGGAGCGACGCGCTGGTGCGCGAGCTCGACCTGGTGCTGCTGTCGACCGAGCCCTACCGTTTCACCGAAGACCACGCCGACGCGCTCGAGCGCCAGCTTGGCAAGCCGGTGCTGCTGGTCGACGGCGAGATGCTGTCCTGGTACGGCAGCCGCGCCATCGACGGGGTGCGCTACCTGGCGGCACTGGCGGCCGCCAACTAGGCCAGTCAGGCCGCGCGGAAGCGGATCACGCCGTCGTCGCCGGTTTCCCGCACCAGTTCGCCGCGGTGCCACAGGCAGTGCAGGTGGGCCAGCGACTCGCCCATGGCGAAGGTCATCTGGTGGATGTCGAACTGGCGCTTGAAGATCACGCTGACGATGTCGTGCGCGCTGCAGGCCTTCTCGCCGCAGGCTTCGAGCGTTTCGGCGAGGCGGTCGGCATGGTGCTCGCGCAGCTGCATGATGCGGGTATGCAGGTTGCGGAAGGGGCGGCCATGCGAGGGCAGGATCAGCACGTCCTGCGGCAGCGGTTCGTACTTGCCGAGCGAATCCAGGTAGAGCTGCAGCGAATTGCCTTCGGGCTCCATGTCGAACACGCTGACATTGGTCGAGATGCGCGGCAGCACCATGTCGCCGGAGATCAGCACATTGGTGGCGGCGTTGTACAGTGCCACATGCTCGGGCGAATGGCCGAAGCCGGTGATCACGCGCCAGGCCGAGGTCGCCGCATCGGTGCCGATCCGCACCGTGTCGCCCTCCATCATGCGGCGGTACTGCGCCGGCAGCTCCGGCACCAGCGACGGGTAGTAGGTCTTGCGCGCGCGCAGCTTTTCCTGGCTGTCGGCATCGGTCAGGCCGTGCAGCGCGAAGTGCGCGGCGGCGGCGTCGCCGCCCGCGCTGGAGCCGGCACCGGTGCCGCTGCCCATCACGCGCGCGCTCATGTAGTCGCCCAGGCTCATCCACAGCCGCACGCCGAAGCGCTTGCACAGCCAGTGCGCCAGGCCGACGTGGTCGGGGTGGCTGTGCGTCACCAGCACGCGCACCACCGGCAGTCCTTCCAGCTCATTGGCGAAGATGGTTTCCCAGTGGCCCTTGATGATGTCGTTGGTGATGCCGCAGTCGATGATGGTCCAGCCGTCGCGGCCGTCCAGGCGGTCGCGCAGCAGCCACAGGTTGATATGGTCGAGCGCAAACGGCAGCGGCATGCGCAGCCAGTAGACGCCGGGGGCGACTTCCTGCCTGGAGCCGGGCTCGGGCATGGTGTCGCCGAACGGGTATTGGAGCTGGTGTTCGAGTGCGTTCATGAGGAGTCTCGTGGTCGAAGCCTGGCGCGGGGGCGCGGGCTTTCTCGTTCTGCCGGCACGCCAAGCATTGAGCAGGGCGTGCAAGCACCGGTTGCCAGCCGATCTGGTTGACGCTAACGTAAACGTCAATCATACGGGTTCGTTTCCATCTTAAGCGAAAACTTGACTTCACAACGAACGACCGTTCACTTTCTTTGGGCAGGCTATGTCAGCGACGCCAGCGGCGGCTTCCGCCACCTACACCATCACCGACCTTGCGCGTGAATTCGACATCACGCCCCGGGCCATCCGTTTCTACGAGGACCAGGGTCTGCTGTCGCCGGAGCGCGAAGGGCCGGGCGGGCGCAAGCGGGTCTACAACGGCCGTGAACGGACCCGGCTGAAGCTGACACTGCGCGGCAAGAGGTTGGGGCTTACTCTCAATGAGATCCGCGAGATCCTTGACCTCTACGAGTCACCACGCGACACAGCCCCGCAGCTGGAGCGCTTCCTGCACTCGCTCGCGGCGCACCGGCGCACGCTTGAGCGGCAGATGGAAGACCTGCAGGCGCAACTGGCCGAGATCGACCAGCATGAGCGCCAGTGCAGGGCTTTGCTGGCCGCGCAGACCGGCAAGCAGCAGCCGGCCACGGAAGGCGGCGATGCGCCGGCCCGGACCTCGGTCGCCTGAAGCGCCACTTCCACCGGCATCCGTGCCGGATGGGATTGACGTTTACGTAAACGTCAATAGAATACCCGGACAGCGCGCGCAGCCTGTTGCTGCCGGCGACCCAACGTTCACACACCGGAACTCCGCCATGACGTCATCCAACGCCAGTGCCGTACCCGCTGAACCAGGATCGCTGTCCGCCGCGCGCGCCGACGCTATCGCCACCAGCTTTTCCCGCCAGGGGCTGATGACCACCTTTGGCGCGACCCTGCGGCGGGTGGACCGCGGCGAGGTCGAGCTGGCCATGCCGTGGTCCGACGGCGTGACCCAGCAGCACGGCTTCTTCCACGGCGGCGTGGTGGGTGCGCTGGCAGACAGCGCCTGCGGCTACGCCGCGCTGACGATGGTGGGCGAAGATGAGGCGGGCCTGACCGCCGAGTACAAGATCAACCTGCTGTCTCCCGCCCAGGGCGAACGCCTGGTGGCGGTGGGGCGGGTCCTCAAGCCCGGGCGCACGCTGATCGTGGCACAGGGCGATGTCTATGTCGAGCAGGACAGCCGCCGCAAGCAGGTGGCCACCATGCTGATGACGCTGTGCGTGGTCAAGACACTGGGCCACGTCTGAACTGACGGCTCCGGCCATCCATCCGGAACCCGACACACATACCGATTCCAAACAGGAGACCATCATGACCGAACTGCCAGGCCTGAAATTCGATCTGGGCGAAGACATCGAGATGCTGCGCAACTCCGTGCGCGACTGGGCCCAGGCCGAGCTGGCCCCGCGCGCCGGCGAGATCGACCGCACCGACCAGTTCCCGATGGACGCCTGGAAGAAGATGGGCGACCTGGGCGTGCTGGGCATTACCGTGGCCGAGGAATACGGCGGCGCCAACATGGGCTACCTGGCGCACATGATCGCGATGGAAGAAATCAGCCGCGCCTCGGCGTCGGTCGGCCTGTCGTACGGCGCGCATTCCAACCTGTGCGTGAACCAGATCCACCGCAACGGCACGCCGGCGCAGAAGGCGAAGTACCTGCCCAAGCTGGTCTCGGGCGAATGGATCGGCGCGCTGGCCATGAGCGAGCCCAATGCCGGCTCCGACGTGGTCAGCATGAAGCTGCGCGCCGAGTTCAAGGGCGACCGCTACGTGCTCAACGGCACCAAGATGTGGATCACCAACGGCCCGGACTGCGACGTGCTGGTGGTCTATGCCAAGACCGAGCCTGAGCTGGGCGCGCGCGGCATGAC
>NZ_KB944462.1:43463-73894 GCF_000389805.1 Cupriavidus sp. GA3-3 | reverse complement strand
GACCAGGACGTTGATAGGCTGGGTGTGGAAGCGCAGTAATGCGTTAAGCTAACCAGTACTAATTGCCCGTAAGGCTTGATCCTATAACCAGTGTGTTTTGCCTGGTGTGTGAATCGCGACTGTGCCGAAACAGTTGACACGCACAACCCCAACTACATCCCTATTCGCAGCGTTGACCTCAACCTCAGCGCTGCAACCCCTCATGCCTGGTGACCATAGCGAGCTGGAACCACCCCTTCCCATCCCGAACAGGTCCGTGAAACAGCTCCGCGCCGATGATAGTGCGGATTCCCGTGTGAAAGTAGGTCATCGCCAGGCTCTTATTCCGCAGAACCCCCAGCCCCAAAAGGCTGGGGGTTTTTGCTTTGGCGCGGCGGAAAATCACGCCCGCGCCCCTCATGCCGTCATCCGCCGGTCCGCGACAGCCAGCGCAACGCCGGCCAGGCAGCAGCCTCCAACCAGCAATGCGGCTGGCACGGTGCCGTGCACTGCCAGTGAGCTGGCCGCAACCGGCATCAGCATCAGCACAGCCAGGTTGTTGATGCTTTCCGAGACGGCCAGAATCTGCCCCTTTGCTGCGCCGGCCCGCCGAGCCAGGATGGCGGTGCTAGATGGCGCCGCGATGCCGAGTGCCGCGCCCCACGCCAGCAGGCAGCCAAGCGACCCGGGCAACCCCAAGACGCCTGTCGTGAACAAGGTCAGGGCCACGGCGACAAGCGCGGTGGCCACTATCAAAACACTTTCCTCGCGCGCGAAGCACTGGCTGGCACGCCCTGCCAGCAGATTGCCAACGGCCAGGCCGAGGCCGAACACCGAAAGTGCCGCGCCGACGCCGGCCACGCCGAGCCCGTAACGCAGCCGCAGCACTTCCCCCGCTAGTACATAGGCCGCTACGGCGCTTCCATTCCAGGCGCCTTTCGCGATCAATGGAAGCAGGATGCCTGAAGATGCTGGGACGTTCCTGGATTTTTCCTGGCAGTCGCCGCTACGCGGCAGATTGCGCGGAAGTACGTGGCAGCCGGCAAGAAGGGCCGCCAGGCAACCACCTGCGGTGACAAGGAAGGGAGCGCGCCAGCCGAATCCATCGGCCAGTATCCCGGCCACTGCCGGGCCTGCGGCAATGCCGGCGGTCATGCCTAGCATGACGCCGCCCATGGCGCCAGCCTGCCGCGCCGGGGGAACCAGATCTGCGATCAATGCGAAGACGGTGGGAATCGTGGCCGCGGCGGCGAGCCCGCCGAGGATACGCAATGCCATGGCGGCATGCAGCGTAGGGACGAGCGTGAGGGCGATGCCATCGAGTGCGAACAACAGCAATGCAGCCAGCAGCACGCGGCGCCGTCCGGCACGATCGGAGAACCAGCCCATCAACGGCGCGGCCAAGGCATAGGAAAGGGCATAGGCAGAAACGAGTCCCGATGCGCGCGCCGGGGTGGTGGCAAAGGCGTCTGCAAGCGGCGCCAGCATCGGTGACAACATGAATTCAGCAGCGCCGACCATGCACACGGCTAGGGCAAGCACGGGCAGCAGGCAAGGAGATGGCATAGGGTAGCCTCCTCGGGCTTCAACATTGATGGGACGTGGCGATACCGGCCAAGACGTGCGAAACGCGACGTAACAAGGGCGCATCGCCGCCTAACAGTGGGTAAATCCGGAAAATGAATGCGCCGCTGAGTCGGGCAAGATGGGTGGTGCGAGCCGGCACCGGGTACTGCGAGAAGGGGCGATTCAGAAAGATCGCCGGGAAGTCAGGGATGATTCTATCGTATTGCCAGCAATCAGGGGGCCACCGGTGCCCAGGCACCGGTGGCATGTCGGAAAGTTAGTCGGCCTCGATCTGCATCGACTTCAGCAGCGGCTGCCACTTGTCGCTCTCAGCCTTGAGCAGTGTGCGCAGGCCTTCCGGCGTCTGCTTGTCGACCGGCACGATTTCCGCACCCAGGCCATCGAGTTTCTTGATCACCACGGGATCTTGCAGCCCCTTCTGCAGCGCCTTGGTCAGCCGCGCCACTGCAGCGGGCGGCGTGCCCTTGGGCGCGTAGATGCCGTGCCAGACCTTGACGTCAAAGCCCTTGAGACCGCCTTCCTGCAGCGTTGGCGCACTGGGCAGCGCCTTGATCCGCGCCGGCGTGGTCACGCCGAACAGGCGCACGCGGTCGGCCTGGATATGGGGCAGCGTGGCCGTGGTCTGGTCGCACAGCAGGTCGACCTGGCCGCCCAGCAGTGCGGTCAGCGCGGGGCCGGCGCCCTGGTAAGGAATTGCATTGAGCTTGACGTGGACCGATTGCTCGAACAGCACGCCGCATAGTTGCGATACGGCGCCCAGCCCGGCATTGGCCAGCGACACCTTGTCCTTGTTCTGCGTCACGTAGCGGATCAGTTCCGGCACGGTCTTGGCCGGCAGGTCCTTGCGGCCCATCAGGGTCATCGGCACGTCCGCGACCTGGCCGACATACTCGAAATCCTTCAGCGGCGCGTACGACAGCTTCTTGTACAGTGCCGGCGCGGTCGCCATGCCATTATGGTGGATCAGCAGCGTATAGCCGTCCGCCTGTGCGCGGGCGACAAAGGCGGCAGCCACGGTGCCGCCGGCGCCGGTGCGGTTTTCCACCACCACGCTCTGACCGAGATCCTGCGACATCGCCTGCGCCAGCGTGCGTGCCACGACGTCGGTCGGGCCGCCGGCGGAGTAGGGGACGACCAGCGTGATCGGCTTGCCGGGGTAGGCGTCAGCCGCTGCCGCGGCGCTTGTGCCAGCCAGCGCCGAGGCCATCACCATCACGCCCGCCAGCCATCGTGGCCCGGCGCGCAAATCCTTCGCATCCTTCATTGCTGTCTCCAGATTGGTGCCGCGCCGTGAGTCCGGGGCGGCTTGTCGGGGTTGCGCGGCTAGCATGGGGGTATGCCGCCGCGACCGCAATCTGGTTCTCGTGAAGGGTGCCTAATCCGTGATGGAAGATCAGGCCGGCTGGCTGGTAGCCCGGTTGCCTCGGCACTGCACTGGTCAGGCGACCTCGGCCACGCGCACTTCCACCAGCAGCTTCTTCAGTTCCGGCACGCACGAGCCGCAGTTGCCGCCGGCCTTGACGCAGGCGGTGATCTCCGCGGGCGTCTTCAGGTCGTGCTTGCGCACGGCGTCGCAGATGGTGTTGCGGCCCACGCCAAAGCACGAGCACACGGTCGGGCCGGTGTCGGCGCCTTTCTCCATCGGCTGGCCGAGCAGCAGGCCGATGCGGTCGGCGTCTTCCAGCCGCTCGCGGCCGAACAGGCCGGCGAGCCACGCGCGCGAGGGCAACTCGGGCCGCGTCGACACGTAGACGCACGCTTCCAGCCGGTCGTTGACGACATAGCCCGCATGGTAGACGCCGGCGGTGCGGTCCTCGTACTCGAGCCAGTCGGCGTCCGGATCGGTCACGCCGAGCAGCGCGCGGGCCCAGGCGGTGCGGTCGGCCACGGTGTCGCGGCCGGCGAATTCATAGCGCTGGAACTGGCGGCCCTGCACGCGCGTCCAGTAGGTCAGCGCTTCCGCGGGCAGCGCGCTGCGGCTCAGCACGAAACCATGCCAGTTCACGCCGAATGGCTCCACCCGTACTGGCGTGTGCTTGAATTCGGGCTCGCCGGAAACGGGATCGACCACGGGATTGACCAGCGCGCCGACGCGTGCGTCGGAGCTGAACTGGCCGTTCCAGTGGATCGGCACGAACACGCTGCCGCGCGGGATGCCGCCGCCATGGCGCACGCGTGCCACCATCGCGCCCCAGCGCGTGCTGACGCGCGCGAGCTTGCCTTCGCCCACGCCGGACAACAGCGCGTCCTGCGGGTGCATGTCGACGAAGGGTTCGGGCAGGTGGTCGGCCAGCTTGGCCGACTTGCCGGTGCGCGTCATGGTGTGCCACTGGTCGCGCACGCGGCCGGTGTTGAGGATCAACGGGAAATCGTCGTCGGGCGCGTGGGCCGGCGCGCGCGGCGGCGCGGCGACAAAGCGGGCCAGGCCGTCGGCATGGGCGTAGCGGCCGTCGGCAAACAGGCGCTGCGTGCCGGCGCCAGCCGGTGCGCCCGCTGGCAGCGGCCATTGCACGGGCTCCAGCGCGTCATAGTGCTCCTGGTCCAGGCCGGCCAGCCCGCCGATGTCGAACACGCGCGGTGCGGCATCGTTGCGCCAGGCGCTCAGGCGCGCGTGCTCGTCGAAAATCTCATGCACGCCCGCATAGTCGAAGCCGTCAAAGCCCATGCGGCGCGCGACGTCGCACAGGATCCGCCAGTCGGCGCGCGCCTCGCCAGGCGCGGGCAGGAAGGCACGCTGGCGGGAAATGCGTCGTTCCGAGTTGGTAACGGTGCCGTCTTTCTCGCCCCAGCCCAGCGCGGGCAGCAGCACGTGCGCGGCAGCATTGGTGTCGGTGCGCTCGATGATGTCGCTGGTGACCACCAGTTCGCACCTGGCCAGCGCGCGGCGCACCTGGTCGGCGTCGGGCAGGCTTACCACCGGGTTGGTGGCGATCACCCAGACCGCCTTGACGCGGCCGGCTTCGATCGCCTCGAACAGTTCCACCGCCTTCAGGCCCGGGCGGTCAGCCACCACCGGCGATTGCCAGAAGCTCTGCACGACGTCGCGATGCAGCGGGTTGGCCAGTTCCATGTGCGCGGCCAGCATGTTGGCCAGGCCGCCGACCTCGCGCCCGCCCATTGCATTGGGCTGGCCGGTAAGAGAGAACGGGCCCATGCCCGGGGCGCCGATGCGGCCGGTCAGCAGGTGGCAGTTGATGATGCTGTTGACCTTGTCGGTGCCGGCCGACGACTGGTTGACGCCTTGCGAGAAGGCGGTCACGGTCTTTTCCGTATCCGCGAACAGCTGGTAGAACGCCAGCACGTCCTGCACGTCCAGCTTGCAGGCGCGGGCCACGGCAGCGGGATCGGCGCAGGCCGCGTCCGCGGCCTGCAGGGCTTCATCCAGCCCCGCGGTGCTGGCGGCGACGAAGGCGGCGTTGGTGCGGCCTTCGCGCGCCAGGTAGCTCAGCAGCCCGTTGAACAGCCACACGTCGGTGCCCGGGCGGATCGCCAGGTGCAGGTCGGCCAGTTCGCAGGTGGCGGTGCGGCGCGGGTCGATCGCCACGATCTTCATCTCGGGGCGCGCTTCCTTGGCCCGGGACAGGCGCTGGAACAGGATCGGATGGCACCACGCGGTGTTGGAGCCCACCAGCACCACCAGGTCGGCCAGTTCCAGGTCTTCGTAGTTGCCCGGCACCAGGTCTTCGCCGAAGGCGCGCTTGTGGCCGGCCACTGCCGACGACATGCACAGGCGCGAGTTGGTGTCGATATTGGCGCTGCCGATGAAGCCCTTCATCAGCTTGTTGGCGATGTAGTAGTCCTCGGTCAGCAGCTGGCCCGAGACATAGAGCGCGACCGAATCCGGGCCGTGGCGGCGGACGATGTCCGAGAAGCCTTGCGCGACGGTGTCCAGCGCATGGTCCCACGAGACTTGCTGCAGGGAGCCATCGGTGCCGCGCACCTTGGGGTGGAGCAGGCGGCCTTCCAGGTCCACGGTTTCACCGAGCGCCGAGCCTTTCACGCACAGCCGGCCGTGATTGGACGGGTGCTGTGCGTCGCCCGCGATCTCGACCTGGCCGTCGGCGCGCACGGTGGCGCGCACGCCGCAGCCGACGCCGCAGTACGGGCAGGTGGTGGCGGTGGTGGTGGTCAGGGTCGCCGAGACGACCGGGATGTCGGACAGGTTCACGCGTTCTCCGTGCGGGGGCGTTATATGGCTTACGGTGATGCTTATGCGGCGAGCGCTTCGCACTGCGCCTGACCGAACAGCAGGCGCTGGCGCAGCGCGCCCACCGGCGTGCGGCGCTGGATCATGTCGAAGTACCAGGGGCCGTCCTGCACGTCGCCGTACAGCACGGCGCCGACCAGATAGCCGTCCTGCAGCACCAGGCGCTTGTAGACGCCGCGGCGCGGGTCGCGCAGCACCAGGTCTTCACTGCCTTCGGCGCCGATGAAGTCGCCGGCGGAATACAGGTCGACGCCGGTCACTTTCAGTTTAGTCGCGGTGGCCTGCTGCACGTAGTGGCGATGGCCGGCGCCGGCGAGGTGCGCGGCGCACACGCGCGCCTGATCCCAGATCGGCGCCACCAGGCCGAAGGTGGCCTGGCGATGCTGCACGCACTCGCCCACGGCGTAGATGCGCGGATCATAGGTCTGCAGCGTGTCGTCGACGACGATGGCGCGCTCGCAGTGCAGGCCGGCGCCGGCGGCCAGCTCGATATTGGGGCGCACGCCGGCGGTCATCACCACCAGGTCGGCGGGGATCTCGCTGCCGTCCTTGAAGCGCACGCCGGTGACGCGGTCGATGCCGAGAATCTCCGCGGTCTGAGCGCCCAGCAGGAAGCGCAGGCCCTTGCGTTCGAGCGCGCCCTGGAGCAGCGTGGCAGCGGGCTTGTCGAGCTGGCGCTCCATCAGGCTGTCGGGCAGGTGCACCACGGTCACGTCCATGCCCTGGCGCAGCAGCCCGTTGGCGGCCTCCAGGCCGAGCAGGCCGCCGCCGATCACCACCGCATGGCGGTGGTCGCGCGCGGCTTGCTGCATGGTCTCCACGTCCTGGATATCGCGGAAGGCGATCACGCCGTCGAGCTGGTGCCCCGGCACCGGCAGGATGAAGGGCTTGGAGCCGGTGGCCAGCAGCAGGCGGTCGTAGCGCACTTCGCGGCCGGAGGCCGAGCGCACGATGCGGCGCGGGCGGTCGATGGCCACCACCGGGTCGCCGGCAAGCAGTTCGATGCCATGCTCGGCGTACCACTCGCGCGTGTTCAGCATGATGTCCGCTACCGTCTTCTCGCCGGCCAGCACCGGCGATAGCAGGATGCGGTTGTAGTTGCCGTGCGGCTCGGCCCCGAACACCGTGATGTCGTACAGGTCCGGGGCGAGCCTGAGCAGCTCTTCCACAGTGCGCATGCCGGCCATGCCGTTGCCGACGACGACCAGGCGCGGGCGGGCTTGGGGGGTGGCGGAAGGCGTCATGCCGGCATCTCCGTTGGCGTGGCTTGAGGACAGGGGGAACATCAAATGGGCGCCGGTGTCAGGCTGCGAGTTCTTCCTCGGCCTCGCTCACGGCCACGCCGGCGGCAATCCAGACCTTGCCGTCATAGACGCGTGCGGCGTAGGCACTGACGGACTGCTCGGGCGCTTCCAGGCATTCGCCGGTGCGCAGGTCGAAGTGATGCTTGTAGATTGGCGAAGCCACCACCAGGCGCTCGCCGAGGTTGCCGACCAGCCCGCGCGACAGCACCGCGGCCTGCGAGTTGGGATCGAAGTTGTCGATGGCGTAGACTTCGTCGCCACGGCCGATGCGGAACACGGCGACCTGCTTGTCGTCGACCAGCGCGCACACACCAGTATTGGGCACGATATCGCGTACGGTGCAGACGGCGGTCCAGGTCTCAGGATGGTGGGGATGGCTCATCACGTTCTCCTTGTTTGCGGCACGGTCAGGCTGCTTTTGCGGGCATGGCAACCACGGGAATCTGGCTCAGGCGAGAACGACGCAATTTCCGTTCCTCCGGCGTGGCCGGGCGGATCTGCCCGCGCTCTTCGACAAAGGCGACGTTGTCGTCGCGGCGGTCGCTGTTGACGAAATGGCGGAAGCGCTTGCGCGTCTCGGGGTCGGTCACGGCCTTCTTCCACTCGTCTTCGTAGGTGTCGACCACATGCTGCATCTCGGCTTCCAGTTCGGCGGCGAGGCCCAGCTTGTCGTCCAGCACCACGGCCTTGAGGTAGTCCAGGCCGCCTTCGAGGTTGTCGCGCCAGACGCTGGTGCGCTGCAGGCGGTCGGCGGTGCGCACGTAGAACATCAGGAAGCGGTCGATGTAGCGCACCAGGGTGTCGTGGTCCAGGTCGCTGGCCAGCAGCTCGGCGTGGCGCGGCTTCATGCCGCCGTTGCCGCACACGTACAGGTTCCAGCCCTTGTCGGTGGCGATCACGCCAACGTCCTTGCCCTGCGCCTCGGCGCATTCGCGGGTGCAGCCGGACACGCCGAACTTGATCTTGTGCGGCGCGCGCAGGCCCTTGTAGCGGTTCTCCAGCTCGATCGCCAGGCCCACCGAATCGCCCACGCCATAGCGGCACCAGGTGGAGCCCACGCACGACTTCACCGTGCGCAGCGCCTTGCCGTAGGCATGGCCGGACTCAAAGCCGGCGGCGATCAGTTCTTCCCAGATGAAGGGCAGTTCCTCGGCGCGCGCACCAAACAGGTCCACGCGCTGGCCGCCGGTGATCTTGGTGTAGAGACCATACTTCTTGGCCACCTGGCCGACCGCGATCAGGCCCTCGGGCGTGACTTCGCCGCCCGGCATGCGCGGCACCACCGAATAGGTGCCGTCCTTCTGGATGTTGGCCAGGTAGTAGTCGTTGGAATCCTGCAGGCTGGCGTGCTCTTCCTTGAGCACGAACTCGTTCCAGCACGAGGCCAGGATGCTGCCCACCGTGGGCTTGCAGATGTCGCAGCCCATGCCCTTGCCGTGCGCTTCCAGCAGCGCATCGAAGGTCTTGAACTTGCCCACGCGAACCAGGTGATACAGCTCCTGGCGCGAGTACGGGAAGTGCTCGCAGAGGTGGTTGTTGACGGCCATGCCCTGCTTCTTCATCTCGGCCTTCATGATCTGCGTGAGCAGCGGCACGCAGCCGCCGCAGGCGGTGCCGGCCTTGGTGCAGGTCTTGAGCGCGCCGATGCTGGTGGCGCCGTCGCACACGGCCGCGCAGATCTCGCTCTTGGAGACGTTGTTGCACGAGCAGATCTGGGCGGTGTCGGGCAGGGCATCGGCGCCCAGCGCGGGCTTGGCCTTGCCGCTGCTGTCGGGCAGTATCAGGAACTCGGGCGACTCGGGCAGCTCGATCTTGTTCAGCATCATCTGCAGCAGCGTGCCGTACTCGCTGGCGTCGCCGATCAGCACGCCGCCCAGCAGGTACTTGCCGCAGTCGGACACCACCAGCTTCTTGTAGACCTCCTTGCGGTCGTCGCAGAACTGGTAGAAGCGCGCGCCCGGCACGGTGCCGTGCGGGTCGCCGATGCTGGCCACGTCCACGCCCATCAGCTTGAGCTTGGTGCTCATGTCGGCGCCGGCAAACTCGGCGGCTTCGCCCTGCAGGTGGCGCGCGGCGACGCGGGCCATGTCATAGCCCGGCGCCACCAGGCCGTAGATCTTGCCTTGCCACAGCGCGCATTCGCCGATGGCGTAGATGTCGGGATCCGAGGTGAGGCACTGGTTGTCCACCACGATGCCGCCGCGCTCGCCCACCGCCAGGCCGCTGGTGCGCGCCAGTTCGTCGCGCGGGCGGATACCGGCCGAGAACACGATCATGTCGGTGTCGAGGTGGGTGCCGTCGGCAAACACCATGCGGTGGGTGCCGTCTTCGCCGTCGATGATCTCCACCGTGTTCTTGCCGGTGTGCGCGGTCACGCCCAGGCCATGGATCTTCTGGCGCAGCATGCGGCCGCCGCCTTCGTCGACCTGCACCGCCATCAGGCGCGGCGCAAACTCGACCACGTGCGTTTGCAGGTCCATGTCGCGCAGCGCCTTGGCGCACTCCAGGCCAAGCAGGCCACCGCCGACCACTACGCCGGTCTTCGAGCGCGCACCGCATTCGCGCATCGCTTCCAGGTCTTCGATGGTGCGATAGACAAAGCAGTCCTTGCGGTCCTTGCCCGGCACCGGCGGCACGAAGGGGTAGGAACCGGTGGCGAGGATCAGCTTGTCATAGGACAGGGTCTCGCCGGTCGACACCTTCACCGTGCGCGCGGCGCGGTCGATCTCCACCGCACGCGCATTCAGGCGCAGCAGCATGTTGTTGTGCTGCTCGAAGAAGCCGGCGGGCACCAGCGACAGGTCCTCGGCTGACTTGCCGGCGAAGAATTCGGACAGGTGCACGCGATCGTAGGCGGGACGTGGTTCTTCGCACAGCACGGTCACTTCCACGTTCTGCGCGCCGGCTTCCGCCAGGCACTCCAGGAACTTGTGACCCACCATGCCGTGGCCGACGATGATCAGTTTCATGATGCTTTCCTTGTCCGGTAGTCAGTCTTTGCTGCTTGTTGTGCTGTGGGGGCGATGCTTCAAAATCAGCTGGCCATTGCGCTGTCGTACAGCGCCTGCTCCTGGGCCTTGTGCTCGGCGGTGAAGCGGATGGCGATGGCGCAAAGTGCGGAGATGGTGGCGAGCACGCCCAGCACTGTCAGCGTGTGCTGCAGGTCGCCCAGGCCCTTGAGCAGGAAGCCCGCGGCGACGGCGCCAACGTTGCCGCCCGCGCCGATGATGCCGGCCACGCCGCCCAGCGCCTTGCGGTCGATAAAGGGCACCAGCGCGTAGGTCGCGCCGCAGGCCATGTGGGTGAACAGGCCGAACAGCAGCATCGCGACCACGGCCAGCGTCACACTGCCGGCCTGCGCGAACCACAGCAGGCCCAGGCCTTCGCCCAGGATCAGCACGAACAGCAGCGTGGCGCGTGCGTCCAGGCCGCGGCGGCGCGCCGCCTTGTCCGACAGCCAGCCACCCAGGGCGCGGGCAAACAGCGCCAGCAGGCCGAAGCTCGCGGCGGCCATGCCGGCAGCCTTCAGGCTCAGGCCGAAGCGGTCCACGTAATACGAGGCGGCGATGTTGTGGATGAAGATCTCAACGCCGAAGCAGGCGCCGTAGGTGATGAACAGCAGCCACACGCGGTAGTTGGCGCTGGCGGCGCGGAAGCTGGCCCAGCCGCCGCCCTTGCCACCGTCCTTGCCGGTGATGGCGATGCCGCGGGCGCGCAGGTCCGAGTAGTTGCCTTCCGGGCAGTCCTGGGTGAAGCGCCAGTAAATGACGGCCATGATCAGCATCAGCACGCCCGGCACCAGCAGGGCGAAGCGCCAGCCGAACGCGTGGTCGGCGCCGAGCATCAGCACGGCAGCCAGCAGCAGCGGCATGATGGCCTGTGCGGCGCCGCCGCCGGCATTGCCCCAGCCGGCCGCGGCCGCGTTGGCGGTGCCGACCACGTTGGGCGCGAACATCACCGAGGTGTGGTACTGCGTGATCACAAAGCTGGCGCCGACTGCGCCGATCAGCAGGCGGAAGGTCAGGAAGGTCTCGTAGTTCTGTGCCAGCGCCACGCCCAGCACCGGCAGCGCGCCCAGCGCCAGCAGGCCGGTGTAGGTCTTGCGCGGGCCGAAGCGGTCGCACATCGGGCCAATCACCAGGCGCACCAGGATGGTCACCGCCACCGCCGCGATATTGATGTTGGCGATCTGGCCCGGGGTCAGGCCGAACTCGCCCTTGAGCACAGGCATCAGCGGAGCGCAGGCAAACCACGCAAAGAAGCAGACGAAGAACGCCATCCAGGTCAGGTGGAAGGCGCGCATCTGCGGGGTCCTAAAGCTCAGCAGCTCGATGCGGGTGGCTTTGGCGGTCATCGTCCTTGGCTCCAAAAAACAAATGGCGTCCCGCAGACCAGGCCGCTCAGGCCAGTTCAGGGGACGCCGTTGTCCTGACAGCCACTACATGGGATAGGGGCTGCGTATGTGGGGTGGGCCGGTCGCCGTTGACGGGCCCGTACCCTGTTACGCAAGGGGTGTGCCAGGCCGGCATGTGACGGTGAGTGGGGGTTTGTTGCGCTGGGTGCGGCGGAGTGATGCCGGGATGCGCTGTGGTGGGGCGGCCGCCGGGCTGGCGGCACACTCATGGTGCAGTGCGGTGGGCTGCGCTGGTGCGATGCAATACCGCGGTCGGCGCTACTGGTCCGAAGCCGGGGACTGGGCGTTGACGGGAATGATCCGCATATCGCGCGGCGACACTTCCACGCCGTCCTCGTCGACCAATGCCGCGCGCACCAGCTTGCCGCTGGCGCGCGAGCGGATCTGCACCGGGCCTTCGCCGGACGGGGCCATGTGGCTGTCGCCCCACTGCATCAGGCCGACCAGCACCGGCAGCAACTCGACGGCCGCGCGGGTGGGGCGGTATTCGAAGCGTTCGCGCTCGCCGGGCTCGCGGTAGCCGACCTTGCGCAGCAGGCCGGCGTCGGTCAGCGTCTTGAGGCGCGCGGACAGCACCGCGGGCGAGCATTCCAGCCGGCGCAGGAAGTCGTCGAAGCGCGTCACGCCATGGAAGACATCGCGCAGGATCAGGATCGTCCACTTTTCGCCGATCAGCGACAGCGTCGCGGCAATCGAGCAGTGGCGGAGGTCGGACGCATTGAGGGTCATGATGCCGGCAAGCATAGCATGCTGACTTCATTTGCAAAAGTCAGGTTATCTCCTATACTCTGACTACGAATTTTGAATCCAGATGGTGCCGGGATGGATGATCAGAGCGAGGCCCGCACGGGCAAGGCGGAAAGCTGGACGGTGGGACGGGGCGTGCAGGTCACGCTGCGCCATACGCGGCCTCAGGATGGCAGGGCGCTGCGCGCGCTGGTGGATGGGCTCTCGCGTGAGAGCCGCTACTTCCGCTTCCTGAGCGGCGGGCGCGTGGTGGACGCGATTGTCGACGGCCTGGCCGCGCCCGGACCTGGCGGGGTGGCGCTGGTGGTGGAGGCGCCCGACGAAGTTGGTGTCTCAGCCATTGTCGCCAGCGCGGAATACGTGGTGTCCGGGCACGTCGGGGAATTTGCCGTGGTGGTTGCCGACGGCTGGCAAGGGCAGGGACTGGGGCGGCGCCTGATCGCCAGGCTGTGCGAACTGGCGCGCGCGGCCGGCCTGCGCACCCTGCGCGGCGACGTGCTCAGCGAGAACCGCCGCATGCTGGCCATCCTGCGCGGCCTCGGCTTTGCCAGCCGCCGCAATCCGCAGGACAGCCACCTGCATGAAGTCACGCTGGCGCTTGGCCAGCCGGCGCGCAGCCCGCAGCGGCTGCCGGCGGACTGGTTCGGCGCGCGCTGATTAACTGGCGTCGCGCTTGCCGCGCGAGGTCATGGTGCAACCTGCCGAGGCCGTGATGATGCTGGCGATCGCCAGCCATTGCAGCGCGCTCAGCTGTTCATGCAGGAACGCCAGCCCGGCCAGCGCGCCCATCGCCGGCTCCATGCTCAGCAGGATGCCGAAGGTGCGCCGGTGCAGGCGCTTGAGCGCCACCATTTCCAGCGAATAGGGGATCGCGCTCGACAGGATGCCCACCGCCAGCCCGAACAGCAGCAGCGTCGGGCTGAACATCGCGGTGCCCGCATGCGCGAGCCCGAACGGCAGCACCACCAGCGCCGCCATGGTCAGCCCCAGCGCGGTGGCCTGCCCGCCGTGGGCGTTGCCCGCCATCTGCCCGAACACGATATACAGCGCCCAGCCCACGCCCGCGGCCAGCGCATAGCCGATGCCCACCGGATCGAGCGTGCCGGCGGCATCGCCGACCGGCAGCAACAGCAGCAGCCCGGCCACGGCAAAGGCGATCCACAGGAAATCAATCGCGCGCCGCGACGACAGCACCGCGACCGCCAGCGGCCCGGTGAACTCGATCGCGATCGCCAGCCCCAGCGGGATGGTGCGCAGCGACATGTAGAACAGCAGGTTGGTCGCGCCCAGCGCCGCGCCGTACAACGCGATCGCGCGCGCGTTGGTTCGCGTCAGCGGGATGCGCCACGGGCGCCAGACGCACAGCAGGATCAGCGCGGAGAAGCTCACCCGCAGCGCCGTGGTGCCCTGTGCCCCGAGCGCCGAGAACAGGCTCTTGGCAAAAGAGGTGCCGATGCACAGCGAGGCCATCGAGCCGGTCAGGGCCAGCACGGCGAGCAGGGTCGAGCGACGGTGGGCGGCGGTTTGCGGCAATTTGGGGATCCTGTTTTATGGCGTGGCCTGTGCAATGCTGCCGCATCATGCGGCAAGCCCGGCGCGGGCGCCATATACAGGTGCGGGCCAGTGGCTCAGTACAGTTGGCCGTGCCCCGGGCACGCCGCTGCTCAGTGATCCCGAGCTGCCGCCTTGCGCCGCTTGCCGGGTTTGCTGGCGCAGTCCGGGCAACGCCCCAGTAGCGTCAGCTCGTGGTGCTCCACTTCGAAACCCGGTGGCGTGATCTCTTCCAGATGCCCGGGGCACCCTTCCAGCGGGAAGACGCGGTCGCACGACAGGCACTGGAAATAGTGCCGGTGGGTCGCGGCACCCGGCACTTCCGACAATTCATAGCGGTCCGGCTGGCCCGGCAGTTCGACGGCATGCACCTGCTCGCCTTCCACCAGGGCACGGATGTTGCGGTAGACCGTAGCCAGTCCCAGTGAGGGCACCTGGTGCTGGGCCGCGGCCAGGATCTCGGCCGGGCTCAGGGGCCGGCCGGCTTCGCGCAGCGCGTCGATGACGGCGCCGCGTTGACGGGTCATGCGTTCCATGACTAGAATCTTAATGAGAAATTATTATCATTAGTGAGTCGCTGCGGTTTGCCAGTCGGATGGCCGCCGCCGCGACTCGTTTTTATTGGGGTGTTCCTTATGCTGCTTGCGCAGCTCAGCCGTGCCCGGCGCCGCGCGCCGTTTTCGTTCCTGCCTGTTGTGCCAGACCTGCGCCCGGTCCAGGCGCGTTCATTGCGGCCGGTTGCTGCCCTGATGCTGGCGATGTCCGGCCTGGCCGAGGCGGCGGATACCGCCGAGGCCTCCGATATTACGCTGCCGGCGGTGTCGGTGGTCGGCACGGCCTCCGCATCATACAACCCGCCCGACGCCTCCGGCGCGACCCGCACCGACACGCCGCTGCGCGAAATTCCACAGTCGGTGCGCGTGGTGCCGCGCGCCATGCTGGACGATATCGCCGCGACCCGTTTCGACCAGACCTTCGACTATGTCAGCGGCATTGCGCGCCAGAACAACTTCGGCGGCCTGTGGGACAACTTCGCCATGCGCGGCTTCACCGGCCATGAGAACACCGGCGCGGGCTACCTGGTCAACGGCTTTGCCGCCAACCGCGGCTATACCGCGCCGATGGATGCGGCCACGATCGAACGCGTGGAAGTGCTCAAGGGCCCGACGTCATCGCTGTACGGCACCAGCGAGCCGGGCGGCACCTTCAACGTGGTCACGCGCCAGCCGCAGTTCCGGCCTGCGCAGCGCTATGGCTTCGAGCTTGGCACGCGCGACGGCTATCGTGCCACGGCCGATGTCACCGGCCAGCTTGGCGAGAACGTGGCCGGCCGGCTGATCGCCGTGGCCGACCACCAGGGCAGCACGCGCGACTACATCAACAGCCAGCGCTACCTGGTGGCGCCGTCGTTCACCTGGACCCTGGGCAACGACACCGTGCTGCAGTACGCGGCCGAATTCCAGCGCTACACCACGCCGATGGACCGCGGCGTGGTGGCCGTCAACGGCCAGCTGGGCCGCATCCCGCGCTCGCGCTTCCTGGGCGAGCCCGGCGACGGCGACATGCGGCTGGACAGCCAGTCGCACCAGCTCAGCGTGGAGCACCAGTTCAGTCAGAACTGGAAGGGCAGGCTCGGCCTGTCCTACCGCGGCGGCGCACTGACGGGACATAGCAGCGAGGCGACTTCACTGGCCGCCGACGGCCGCACGCTCTGGCGCCAGCGCCGCTACCGTGACTTCCAGTCGGACGATGTCTCGCTGCAGGCCAGCGTGACCGGCAAGTTCAGCACCGGCCCGGTCGGGCATGAACTGCTGATGGGGGTGGATGCCTACCGCTTCGGCAATACCATGGCGATCCTGCGCAAGAACCCCAGCGCCGCGGCGCCGTACGCGATCGACATCTACGACCCGGCCTATGGCCAGCCGGCGCCGCCGATGCCGTGGAACATGGACACGTACGAGCGCCAGCGCAATCTCGGCGCCTACGCGCAGGACCAGCTGAGCCTGGGCGAGCGCTGGCGCGTGCTGGCCGGCGTGCGCTTCGACGCCTTCGACCAGTCGCTGGACAACCACCTGCGCGGCACGCGCGCCACGCAGCACCAGAACGCAGTGTCGCCGCGCGTGGGCGTGAGCTACCTGGCCAGCCAGAACGTGTCGCTGTTTGCCAATGCCAGCCAGTCATTCCGTCCCAATGCCGGCGCCGACGCCGCGGGGCTGCCGTTCGACCCCGAGCGCGGCCGCGCGGTGGAGGCCGGCATCAAGTTCGACAGCGAGGACCGCCGCAGCGGCGCCACGCTGGCCATCTTTGAGATCCGCAAGCGCAATGTGCTGGCCACCGACCCGTCCGATCCCTCCTTCTATATCGCCGCCGGCGAAGCGCGCAGCCGCGGCCTGGAGCTGGATGTGGCCGGGCAGCTTGGCACCCACTGGCGCGTATCGGGCAGTTTTGCGCTGACCGATGCCGAGATCACGCAGGACACGCGCCTGGCCGCCGGCACGCCGCTGTCCAACGTGCCGCGCACCGGCGGCAGCGTGCTGGCGGTATACGAGGATGCCGCGCCGGTGGGCCAGCGCTATGGCGTTGGTGCCGGCCTGCGTTATGTGGGGCGGCGTCCGGGCGATGTGCAGGACAGCTTCTCGCTGCCGGCCTATGTGCTGGTGGACCTGCATGGCTACTGGCAATACAGCCGCAACGTGCGCGTGTCGCTCAACGTGGGCAACCTGTTCGACAAGACCTATTACGCCAGTTCGTACAGCAGCCTGTGGATTGCGCCGGGCGCGGGCCGCAGTGTGCGGCTGGGCGTGCAACTGAGCTATTGACGATGCTGCCAGCCAAGGCGCGCACTGCCGCGCCCCTGTCTTCTCCGACAGTCTTCCCTTCTGCCGCGGTCGCGCGGCCGGCCGGCGGCCGGCTGCTGTCCATCGACGCTCTGCGCGGACTGGTGATCCTGATCATGCTGCTGGACCACGTACGGGACATGTTCTTCCTGCACGTCCAGGTGGCCGATCCCATGGATGTCGCCACGACCTCTCCGGCACTTTTCTTCAGCCGGCTCGCCGCGCATCTGTGCGCACCGGTTTTCATCTGGCTGGCCGGCATATCGGTGTGGCTCTACGGTGCCGCCGGGAACGACCGGCGCGCCGTCAGCGGCTTCCTGCTCAGGCGCGGCGTGTTCCTGGTGCTGCTGGAGGTGACGCTGGTCGGCTTTGCCTGGACCGGGACCTTGCCGCCGCAGGTGATCTACCTGCAGGTGATCTGGGCCATCGGCCTGAGCATGATGGCGCTGGCGGCACTGGTGTGGCTGCCGCGGGCGGTGCTGATTGCCGCGGGCATTGCGCTGGTTGCCGGCCACAACCTGCTGAGCCCGCTGCATTTCCCGGTGGACAGCGCCTGGCACGTGCCCTGGGCCATCCTGCACGACCGCACCTGGATCGAGGTGGCTGATGGTTTCAGGGTGCGTACCTCATACCCGGTGCTGCCGTGGATCGGCGTGATCGCGCTGGGCTATGCGGCGGGGCCGTGGTTTGCCGTCACGGTGCCTGCCGCGGTACGGCAGCGGCGGCTGGCTGGATGCGGGCTGGCGGCGCTGGCAGGCTTTGCGGTGCTGCGCGCGCTGAACGGCTACGGGCAAGAGCAGAAATGGCTGGCGGGCAGCGACGCCTTGCATACCGCGATGAGCTTCCTCAACGTCACCAAATACCCGCCGTCGCTGCTGTTCCTGCTGCTGACACTGGGCGTGGGCTGGTTGCTGCTGGTGTGGCTGGAGCGAGCGCAGGGCAGCTGGATCGCGCGGCGCCTGGCTGTGTTCGGCGCCGTGCCGATGTTCTTCTACCTGCTGCACCTCTACGTGCTGCAGGGGCTGTACCAGGCTTGCGTGCACCGCTGGGGCCTGAACCAGGGCAAGGTGTTCGGCCTCGACCACGTCTGGCAGCTGTGGCTGGGCGCGGCCGTGCTCGCCCTGGCGCTGTGGCCGGCGGTGCGCTGGTTCGCGGCGCTGAAAGCAAGGCGGCGGGACTGGCGCTGGCTGAAGTACTTCTGACCAGCGCCTGGGTCCCGCACGTCCCGGCTCAGCGCGGCGTGGCCGCGACGGGTGCCGGCTGTGCCGCCGCCGGGGATTGCGCCGGAGCCTGAGGTTGCGCTGCGGCCTGGGGCTGGGCTGCTGCCTGAGCCGGTGCCACGGCTTGAGGCTGTGCGGCGGCTTGGGGCCGTGCCACGGCCTGAGGTTGCGCCGCGGCTGGAGGTTGCGCCACGGCCTGCGGCTGCGCCACGGCTTGAGGCCGTGCCACCGCCTGGGGCTGTGCCGCGGCTTGCGGCCGCGCGGCGGGTGCCTGGCGTGCGCCGCCATTGGCCGCCGGGGCGGCCTCGGTCACCTCGCGCCAGCCGCCGCCGAGCGACTTGTACAGCGATACGCGGCTGGTCAGGCCGGCCAGCTTGTACGTGATCAGCGCCTGCTGCGCGGTGTAGAGCTGGCGCTGCGCGTCGAACACGCCGAAGTAGTCGTCCACGCCGTTCTTGAAACGCATTTCCGACAGCCGCCGGGTCTCGCTGCCTTCGCGCACCAGCGCTTCCTGCGCCTGCACCTGGCGCTCGTAGGTGGCGCGTGCCGCCATGCTGTCGGCCACTTCGCGGAACGCGGTCTGGATGGTCTTCTCGTAGTTGGCGATGTTGATGTCCTTGCGCACGTTGGCCGCATCCAGCCCGGCCCGGTTGCGGCCGGCGTCGAAGATCGGCACGGTCAGCTGCGGCGCGAACACCCATGCCATGCCGCCGGAGAACAGCCCCGCCAGGCTGCTGCTGGCCACGCCCAGTGCGCCGGTCAGCGAGATGCGCGGGAAGAACGCCGCGCGTGCCGCGCCGATATTGGCGTTGGCCGCCTTGAGGCGGTGTTCGGCGTTGAGGATGTCGGGGCGGCGCACCAGCACGCTGGACGGCAGCCCTTCGGGGAACTCGCTCACCAGGGTGCGCGCGTCCAGCGGATCTCGCGCGGCGGCGTTGGCGTTGGCCGTTGCCGCGCCGGCATCGGTCACGGATTTCGGCAACGGGCCGCCGATCAGCAAGGACAGCGCGTTCTCATCCTGCGCCACCTGCCGCGTGTATTGCTCAACGCCGACCTGCGAGGTCTGCACCTGGGTTTGCGCGCGATGCTGGTCCAGCTGCGCCATCGCGCCAACCTGCCGCCCGCGCCGCACCATCTCCGCCGCGTCCTGCTGCGTCTTCAGCGTGTCCTGCGACAGCTTCAGCAGCGCGCGGTCGGCCAGCAGCGTCAGGTAGGCGTTGGCCACCTCGGACACCAGGCTGATCTGCGCGCTGCGGCGCGCTTCCTCGGTGGCCATGTATTCCTCGAGCGCGGCATGCTTGAGGCTGCGCACCCGGCCGAAGAAATCAAGCTCGAACGCCGTAAAGCCGATGCCCGCGTTGTAGGTGGTGATCTGCGGCGACTGGCCCGCCGCGCGCAGCCGTTGCGGCAACCGCTGCGAGACCATGCCGGCATTGCCTTCCACCGTGGGGAACTGCGCCGCGCGCTCGATCTGGTACAGCGCGCGCGCTTCGTCGATGGCAAGCGTGGCCATGCGCAGGTCGCGGTTGTTGGCCAGCGCCAGTTCGATCAGCTGGCGCAGTTGCGGGTCGACGAAAACATCGCGCCATCCCAGGTCCGCGGCCGAAGGGCCGGCGGGTTGAGCCGGCTGGCCCGGCTGCGCCGCACCGGCCTGCGGGGTGCGGTAGGCAGCGCCCTCCGGCCACGCCGACGGGACCGGCGCGTCGGGGCGCTGGTACTGCGGTTCGAGCGTGCAGGCAGCAAGGGCCAGCACGAGTGCGCCGGGCAGCAGCAGGCGCGGCGGGGGCAGGGTACGGGGGCGTGGCAGGCTTCGCATGGATGGTTCCGGAGAGTGGGGATTGTTATCTGGCATGGTTCAGCCCAGCAGCGCGCGCCGCACAAAGCGCGACAGCGCCAGCTTGGGCTGCCCCTGCCGGGCAATGTTGTGTGCGGGATCGGTGAACAGCAGCCGGATCAGCGCGTGGCGCGCCGCCATGCCGGCGTTCAGGGCGATGCCCAGCAACTGGCCGTCGCGGCGCACCACGCGGCACGGGATCCAGCCGGCCTGCGCCAGCCACAGCGCGCCCTCGGTGCCGGCTGGAATGGCCGGCGCCAGCGGCGTGGTGACGGCAACGCCGTTGCAGGAAAGATCCCTGGTGGTCACGCGGTATTCCTTGCCATCCACGCGCAGCAGCGCTGCCGCGCGGTGCGGGAAGCGCTCTTCCTTGCGCGGGCGCGGCAGTTCCACGCAGACCAGCAGCGAGGCCAGGTACAGCATCAGCGCCACCCCGGTCCAGATGGTGTTGAAGGCGAGCCCTTGCGCATCGGGGTCCACCACCAGGGCGCGGCCCAGTCCCAGCGCGGAGAAGCCCAGCAGCCCCGCGTACAGTGCAGCGAACTTGCCGTGGATCACCAGTTTGGAGCGGTCCAGCCCCTTGTTGGTCACCTTGAAAGGCCGTCCGAACGGCTTGAACATCGCGCTCACCAGCGATGCGGTGACGGCCAGCGCCGCCACGATCTGCGTGACTTCGGTGAAGATCGGCAGCGCGCGCTGGCCGGTGATCCAGATGCTGTACGCCCAGTACGCCACCAGCGCCGGCAGGCCGTAGGCGAGAAACTGCAGCGGCTCGCCATACAGGGTGGAGACGCCGAGGTACCAGTACAGCAGCGGCCCTGCCAGCAGCATCAGCGTGAATGGCCGCGACAGCCAGTGCAACAGGCCGTGCACGTAGTGCAGCCGCTGCATCCCGGTGTAGCCGCGCCCGCGCAGCGGCCCGTCCGCGGTCAGCGCCACCTGGATTGTGCCCAGCCCCCAGCGGCTGCGCTGGCTGATGTACTCGGGCAGGCCTTCGGCTGACAGGCCCACGCTCAGGCGCTCATTGAGCCAGCGCGTGATATAGCCGTGCGGCAGCAGCCGGTAGGTCAGGTGGATGTCCTCGGTCACCGTGCCGGTGGGGAAGCCGCCGATCAGGTCGATCAGGTCGCGCCGCACCACGAACGAGGTGCCGATGCAGAACGCCGCGCCCCAGGCGTCCTTGGCCGGCTGCATCACGTCGAAGAAGGCGCGTTGCTCATCGACCCAGCATTCGGTGGCGCGCAGGTTGTACTGGATCGGATCCGCGTTGTAATAGAACTGGGGTGTCTGCACCACGCCCACGCGCGCATCGCTGAACAGCCCCACGGTGCGCAGCAGGATATTGCGATGCGGCGCGAAGTCGGCGTCCAGCACCAGGATGTAGGGCGCGCCGCCGGCCGCGGCGCTGTGGCGCAGGCCGTTGTTGAGATTGCCGGCCTTGGCGTGGGCGTTGTCCGGGCGCGTCACGTAGTGCGCGCCGACCCGTTCGCAGAACTCGCGCAGCCAGTCGCGGCGGGTGTCGTCCAGCACCCAGACGCGGAAGTCGGGATAGTCGATCGCCAGCGCCGAGACAATGGTCTTCTCCAAAATGTCCAGGCCTTCGTTGTAGGTGGCGATGAAGATGTCCACCGGCGGCACCTGCTTCGCGCGGCGCAAGGCGGCCTCGCCCGCGTCGGCGTCGGGGGTGTGGTTGCTGGTGCGCGCCAGCACCACGATCGACAGCAGCGTATAGGCCAGCGTCATGCATTCGAAGGCAAAGAACACATGGGCCCACACGCTGGCGAAGTTCATCTGCCAGTCGGGCAGCGTTTCGCGGACGCGCCAGGTCAGGTATACCGCCAGCAGCAAGGCGGTGACGCCGCCGAACAGCACGCGGTCCGCCGGCCGGTCTTGCCGGCACAGCATCGAGAGCAGCACCATCGCCAGCAGCACGCCGCCGTTGATGACCAGCAGCGTCTGGTTTTCCAGAAACAGGGCGAACATCGTCACTCCTTGGCGGCGGTGTTGATAGGGGCGGTTGCAGGTGCCGCGGCCGCAATGGCCGGCGGCGGGCAGGACGGTTCCAGGCATCCGCCCGGACGGAAGGGGTTCCAGCGCGCCGCGGCCAGCACGGCCCATGCAGTGGCGCCCAGGTGGGGCAGGTGGAAGTAGTGGAAGTCCTCCGTGGTCGAGGTGGGCCCGATCGACAGCCCGGTGCTGATGCGCGCCTCGGGCGTGGCGTAGAGCATCCCGGACGGCGCCCGCTGCGACAGCAGCAGCTGCCACAGTGGCTGCGCCTGTTGCGCCTGCCCGGCGGCCTGCAGCACCAGCGCGGCCTGCCCGGTGCCTTCGGTCCAGATGCCGTCGGGGCCGCCCTTGAAGCCGTAGCCCGCGCCGGCGCGGTGCTTGGCCTCCACCCACGCCAGGTTGCGGCGCCAGTCCTGCGGCGGGTCCGGGATCGCGATCAGCGGCCACAGCACCGCATCCAGCGCGGACGGGCCGGCGTTTGGCGCGCGCCCATCGTCGCGTGTGCCGATGATGAAGCGGCCCTCGCGCGCCTGCCACATGGCGCCGACAAAGCCGCGCGAGCGCGCCGCGCCGTCGCGCCAGCGCGGATCGTTGCGCTGGCTGGCGAGCCAGCTGAAGGCGGCATAGGTATCGACGTTGTGCTCGGTTGATTTCCAGCCCTGGCGGGTCTGCTTCGGCTCATGGCCGAAGAAGCCGCCGATATAGCCGGCGGGCGCGCCCGTGTCGGGCACGGTGGCATGCACCCAGCCCATCAGCGCGGCGGCGCCATCCAGGTAGCGCGCATCGCGGGTGGCCTCATGCACGGCCAGCAGCAGCAGCGCGGCCCAGGCCACGTTACCGGTGGCAGTGCCGGCCTGGTAGGCATCTTCAAACCAGCGCTTGCTGGGCTCGTCCCACCAGCCTGGCAGGGGCACCGCGCCGGCCGGCAGCGGGCCGGCGCGATAGGCGTTGCGCAGGCGCGCATCGCGGAAGTGGCGGTCCTGGCGGGTTGCCTGCAGCACGGCGTCGGCAATGCGGCGCGCTTCGGCGGGACGCTTGCAGGCCACCAGCGCGATGCCGGCCAGCGCGTTGTCGTAGACGAAGGCGGCATTGCGCAGCGCCGGGGCCAGCGGCCCGCCGCCCGGCGCCGGCTCATAGCTGGCGAGAAACAAGGGGCCGTTGCCGCTTTCACGGCTGACGCGCTCGGCCAGGGTCTTGCAGCCGTCGGCCAGCAGGGTCTGCTGGGCAGGCTCGGCAGCGCGCGCCGCGCCTGGCGCCAGCGCGAGCACGGCGGGAAGCAGCGCGCCGGCAACCAGGCGGGGCAGGCGTGCAGTCGGGATCGGCAGTCGCATCCGGGTCTCCTTTGCCTGCGTCGGCGGTTATATCAGCGATGCCCGCAGCTGGCCCAGCCAGCTCTGGTTCAGCGTCACGCGCGCCCAGCGGCCCATGCCGCAATGGCCGGACTGGGTTGGCCCTGCCGCTGCCCGTGCTGCTGCCCCTGACGCCCCGCCAGCCTTGCCGGGCACGTTGCCCAGCGGGCGGTCGAGCTTGGCGATCACATAGATCTCGTTCTTCTCGATCGGCGGGAAGGGCACGAAGTAACGCGCCTGGTCGCCGTCCGGCGCGCGCGGCAGTACCTCTGCCACCGATGCCGGCAACGCCGTGGGCACGCCGTCGACATTCACGTTCAGCCGTGCACCGGGCAGCAGGTTGTCGCTGAGGCTGCGCGGGAACACCGCAACCACGCGCGTCTGCGCGCAGTTGCTGGCGCGCGCCAGGGTGGCGCCGGCGGCCACGCGCATGCCGGGCTGCGCGATCAGGTCTTCGATGGTGCCGGGTTCGGCCGAGCGGATCTCCAGGTTCGAAAGCCGGTCGAGGCGTTCCTGTTCCGTGGCGATCATCTCGTCCACCGACTTGCCATAGGCCTCCAGTTGTTCCAGCTCTGCCGTCAGCTGTGCCGATTCCGCGCCCAGTACCTGGCGCCGCTGGGCCAGCGTGGCGCTGGGGCCGTCGGTGGATGAGGCATAGACCTTGTTGCGCGCGGCCTCGCTCACGCTGACTGCGTTATCGAGCTCGGCCTTGGCCGCTGCCTTGGCATTGGAAAGCATCGACAGCTGGTAGCGCGAGGCATTGGTGTAGGCCTCGCTGACCGCCCCGGCCCACTGCATGTTCTGGTTGCGGTTGACCACTTCCTGCTGCTGGTCTTCCTGTGCCCGGGCCGATGCCAGGCGCGCCTCCAGGGCGCGCACGCGCGCACCGTGCTCGCGTTGCGCAGCGCTGTTGTAGCGCTGCAGGTCCTGCTCGGTGGCGGCCATCAGCCGGCGGTTGCTTTCCAGCCGCGCGCGGGCGGAGTCATGGCGCTGCTGGTTGTCGAGCTTCTTGCCGGTCAGGTCGACCAGCAGCGAACGGTCGATGTTCGGGTTCTGCACGATCATCAGCGCCTGGTTGGCCGAGAACGACTGGCCCGCGGCCACCATCTGCTTCGTCACGATGCCTTCCACGGGAGAAGTCACCAGGCTGACCGGACTGTTCACCACGGCCCGCTCCGACGAGCGCGTAAACACATTTGGAAACATGATTGTCAGTACGGCCCAGATGATGAACAGCACCACGCCGTAGCCCGCCATGCGCGGCACGATGTGCCAGAGCGGCACGGTAACGGGCTGCGGGCGTTGCACCAGGCCGTCGCCGTGGGGCTGGCGCAGCGGAGCCGGTGTCAGCGGGTGTTGTCTGGGTGGCGGATTATTGCGCTGGTCGGCCATGGTGTTGTTCTCCGGCAAGCAAAGTCAAAAAGCGTCCCCGCCGGCATGCACAGGGTGCATGCCGGATGAGCGAAAATTCCACGCAAGCGGGTAGCGTCGCGCAAGGGCTGTCGCGCGGTGCCCGGCTTGCATGTCCCCAATTCAGCTTGTTGTCTGCAGCACGCTCGATGTGGCCAGGCCGTATCGGCGCGCCTTGCATTCGGGCCGACAAGCGGCCCCTGGATTTGCCCGGCTTCATCCGGGCAGAGTTGAACAATGGCCAGTCAATGGCCAAGAAGTGGCAGCCCGCTGACGCAAAGATTCATGCACTCAGGCCGCCGTGTGTGAGTTAAAGGCTAGTCAGTTGCCCCGTCCCTTGCTGTAAAAATGTGTAAGGGGAGGCTGTAGCACTGCTTAACACGGCAGTAACATGACATGCAATGAACGACGAATACAGCACACATTGACGGGGTTTTGACGCTGGTACGGAGTTGAGTCCGGCAGCGATGGCAGTTGGCGCGCGCTGCGGTGACGCGGGCTAATCGTCGGCTGCGAGTGGCGGCGCGATGTGCTCCAGCGGCCGCCGTTCGGCGTCGATGCCGAAGCGCAATGCCAGCAGCCCGGCGACGATCACCAGCAGCGCGCCGAAGCCGTAGCCTGCCGCCACGGCTTCGCGGCTGCCGCTTTCAATCAGCGCGCCCAGCAGCACCGGCGCGATAAAGCCGCCGGTGCCGGTGCCCACGGCGTAGAACACCGAGATCGCCAGCGCGCGCATTTCCAGCGGGAAAACTTCGCTGGCGGTCAGGTAGGCGGAGCTGGCCGCGGCCGAGGCCAGGAAGAACACCGCCGACCAGCACAGCGCCTGGCCGCGCGCATCGAGCCAGCCTTCAACGAAGGCCCAGCCGGTCAGTGCCAGCCCGATGCCGGACAGCACGTAGGTGGCGGCAATCATGCGCCGGCGCCCGATGTGGTCGAACAACGGGCCAAGCAGCAGCGGCCCCAGCGCGTTGCCCAACGCAAAGGGAAAGATATACAGCGCCACGCGCGCTTCCGGCACGGCATAGAAGCGTGTCAGCACCAGCGCATAAGTGAAGAAGATTGCGTTGTAGAAGAAGGCCTGCGCCACCATCAGCGCCAGCGTGATCATGCTGCGGCGGCGGAAGCGCCGCAACAGCAGGCGCATGACTTCGCCCACGCCCGGCGCGGCGCGCCGGCGCATCGCCACCGCGACGCAATCCGGTGCCACCGGCGGCAGCGGGCCATGGCGGGCGCGCACCTCGGCCTCGATCGCGGCGATCACGCGCTCGGCCTCTTCCAGCCGGCCATGGGTGGCAAGCCAGCGCGGGCTCTCCGGCACATGCTTGCGCACCAGCACGATGGCCACGGCCAGTACCGCGCCCAGCGCGAAGCAGACGCGCCAGCCCCAGACCGGGCCGAACACGCGCGCATCGAGCAGCACCAGGCTCAACCCGGCGCCGAGTGCCGCGCCCAGCCAGAAGCTGCCGTTGATGGCCAGATTGACGCGCCCGCGCACGCGCGCCGGGATCAGTTCGTCGATGGCGGAATTGATGGCCGCGTATTCGCCGCCGATGCCAAGGCCGGTAAAAAAGCGGCAGGCCGCAAAGAAGGCAAAGCCGGGAGAGAACGCGGTGGCCAGCGTCGCCACCATGTAGACCGCGAGCGTGGCCAGGAACAGCCGCTTGCGCCCGAGCCGGTCGGCCATGCGCCCGAACACCAGCGCCCCCAGCACCGCGCCGGCGATATAGAGCGAGCCTGACCAGCCGACCTGCGTCGCGGTCAGGCCCAGCGTATCGGGGCGCTCCAGCACGGCGCCGACCGAGCCCACCAGCGTGACTTCGAGGCCATCGAGGACCCAGGCGACGCCCAGCGCAATCGCCACGCGCCAGTGCCAGCGCGACCATGGCAGGCGGTCCAGCCGCCCCGGAATGTCGGTGCGGAATGCGGTGTCGACGGGAAGGCTGGCGAGGGCGGTATCGGTTGGCATTGCCAACCAGTATAGGAAACGGGTGCAAACGGGTGCCGCAGCGTTCAGCGGTACAGCACCGTGGGCAGCCAGAGGCCGATGCCGGGGAAGACGTAGAGCAGCACCAGCGCAATCAGCTGGATGCCCATGAACGGCAGCATGCCCAGGAAGATCTGGTTCAGCGTGACATGCGGCGGCGCCACGCCCTTCAGGTAGAACGCGGCCATTGCCACCGGCGGCGACAGGAAGGCGGTCTGCAGGTTCAGCGCCACCAGCAGCCCGAAGAACAGCGGGTCGATGCCGAAGTTATCCAGCAGCGGGATAAAGATCGGCATGAAGATGATGATGATCTCGGTCCATTCCAGCGGCCAGCCGAGCAGGAAGATGATCAGCTGCGCCAGGATCATGAACTGCACCGGCGACAGGTTCAGCGACAGCACCCACTGCTCGACCAGCGCCTGTCCGCCCAGCAGCGCGAACGCGGCAGAGAAGATCGACGAGCCCACGAACAGCCAGCACACCATGGCGCTGGTCTTGGCCGTCAGCAGCACCGATTCCTTGACCACGCGGAAGTTCAGCTGCCGGTACGCTGCGGCCAGCAGCGCGCCGCCGAGCGAGCCCACCGCCGCGGCTTCGGTCGGCGTGGCCAGCCCGAACACGATCGAGCCCAGCACCGCCAGGATCAGCAGCGCCAGCGGGAAGAACGACGACAGCAGCATCTTGAAGATTTCCAGCCGCGCGAAGCTGAAGCGCCAGTAGAAGTACACCAGCACCGCCGCCACGGCCGCCAGCGTGATCCAGAACCAGCGGGGTGCGGATACTGCAGCCGCCGGCACTGGCGCTGGCTGCGCCCCGGCTTGCGCTGCGGTCGTCGGTGCAGGGGTGGTAGCGGCGGGAGCGGCCGGCGCTGCGGGCGCAGCGGATTCTTCCACTGGCGGCGCCTGCAGGTCGTCGAGTGATGCGCTGCTTTCCTCGGCGCCTCCCATCGACAGCGGTGCCTCCACCGCGACGCTGGCGGCGGGCGCGGTGACCACGCTGTATATCGTTCCCATCACCAATACCACGGCGATCGCCGGCAGCAGCACGATGCCAAGCTGGCGCGCGAACACTGCCGTCGGCAGGTCGGCATTGCGCGGGCCCTTGAGGGCGCGCATCAGGCCAGCACCGAGCGCAGGCAAGGCATGGGTGGCGCCGCCGGCTTCCAGCGTGCGCGCCACCGGCGGCAGCGGCACCACCCGCTCTGCTTCCGGCAGCGGCGGCGCCAGCGCAGGCTTGAGCTTGGCCAGGATCAGGATGTAGACGATATAGAGCCCGGTCAGCATCAGGCCCGGGAAGAACGCGCCCGCATAGAGCTGCACCACCGACACGCCCGCGGTGGCGCCGTAGACGATCAGCAGCACCGACGGCGGGATCAGGATGCCCAGGCAACCGCCCGCGGTGACCGCGCCGGCCGACAGCGACGTGCTGTAGCCCGCGCGCAGCATGGCGGGGAAGGCCAGCAGGCCCATCAGCGTGACCACGGCGCCGACGATGCCGGTGGCGGTCGCGAAGATCGCGCAGGTCACCAGCGTGGCCACCGCGAGCGAGCCGGGAATCCACGCCAGCGCAAGGTGCAGGCTGCGGAAGAGCTTTTCGATCAGGTTGGAGCGCTCGACCAGGTAGCCCATGAACACGAACAGCGGGATCGAGATCAGCACGTCGTTGGTCATGACGGCATAGGCCCGCTGCACCATCAGGTCCAGCGTCTGCTGCACCGCGATCGTGGGGTCGGCGTGGCGGTAGGCCAGCCAGGAGAACAGCACGCCCATGCCCATCAGCGTGAACGCGGTGGGGAAGCCCAGCATGATCGCCACCACGATCAGCGCCAGCATCAACAGGCCGAGGTGTCCGTTGGTCCATTCCGCCGGCGCGGGCATGAACCAGGCCACGGCGCCGACGATCAGCACCATCAGGGAAATGCCGAACCACAGTTCTTTCCTCATCGGCCGGCTCCAGGCTGGTCGTCGCGCGGCGGCGGTGACTCGGCCAGCTCAGCGGTAGGGGTGCCTTGCACCATCTCCTTGAGCTGCTCGACATCGACTTCCTCGACATCGCCTTCGCGCGGCGGCCAGCTGCCGTTCGCCAGGCACAGGATGCAGCGGATGGTCTCGGCCACGCCCTGCAGCAAAAGCAGCGCGCCGGCCACGGGAATCACTGCCTTGAACGGATAGATCGGCGGACCGTCGGCGGCGATGGAAGAGTGTTCGTCCTGTGCCAGCGAGACCTCGAAGAAATCGATGCCCGCCCAGGCCAGCGCGATCACACCGGGGAAGAAGAAGGCCAGGTAGAGCACCAGGTCGATTGACGCCTGCATCCGCGGCGGCAGGAAGCCATAAAGGATGTCGCCGCGCACGTGGCCGCGCTTGGCCAGGGTATACGCGCCGGCCAGCATGAACATCGTGCCGTACAGCATATTGCTGGCATCGAACACCCAGGCGTGCGGCGTGCCCAGCGCATAGCGCGAGAACACCTCGTAGCTGATCATCAGCGTGAGCCCGATGATCAGCCACGCGCCGGCCTGGCCGACGAAGGTGCTGATGCGGTCGATGCCAAGCAGCAGGCGTTGCACGGTATGGCCCCCGGAGTGGCGCGGCTCAGGTGCGTTTGGAGAAGTAGTGGCTCGTTGCCAGCCGGAAATCGACGTTAGTGTCGTTCTGCCAGCGCGTGGCGCGCTCGGCGAAGGCCTTCATCGAATCATTGACCTTCTTGAACATCGGGTTTTCCTTTTCCTTGCGCGCCACGATCTCATCCCACACCTTCAACTGCGCCTGCAGCACCGAGTTGGGGGTCGCGTAGAACTTCACGCCTTGCTTCTGCAGCGCCTGGTAGTCCTTGGAATAGCGGTCGATCGCCTTGATCGACATATCCGCGGACGCCGCTTCCACCGCGTTGGCGATCAGCGCCTTGAGCTTGGCCGGCAGCGCGTCATAGCGCTTGCGGTTGAACAGGATCTCGAACTGCTCCGAGGGCTGGTGGAAGCTGCGCAGCATGCAGACCTTGGACACGTCCTGGAAGCCCAGCGCGCGGTCGGAGCTGGCGTTGTTGAACTCGGCCGCATCGAGCAGCCCGCGGTCCATCGCCGGCACGATCTCCGCGCCCGGCAGCGCGTTCACCGCGGCGCCCAGGCCGGTGAAGATGTCGATCGACAGCCCCACCGTGCGGAACTTCAGCCCCTTGAAGTCTTCCGGCTTGGTGATGGGCTTCTTGAACCAGCCCAGCGGCTGGGTCGGCATCGGGCCATACAGGAACGACACCACGTCCAGGTTGAGGCTGCGGTAGATCTCCTGCTGCAACTCCTTGCCGCCGCCGTACTTGTGCCAGGCCAGCAGCATGTTCGGGTCCATGCCCCAGGCCGGGCCCGAGCCCCACAGCGCCAGCGCCGAGTTCTTGCCATACCAGTACGCGATCACGCCATGGCCGCCGTCCAGCGTGCCCTTGCTGACCGCGTCGATCAGGTCGAAGGCCTTGACCACCGCGCCCGCGGGCAGCAGCTCGATCTTCAGGTCGCCGCCCGACATATTGTTCACCTTGGTGACGAAGTCGCCGGCGAACTCGTGGAAGATGTCCTTGGTGGGCCAGGTGCTCTGCCAGCGCATCGTGACCGGGCCTTGCGCCTTGACGATGGCCGGGAAGCCCATTGCCGCGGCGCCCGCGGCCGCACCGGCGGCCCCCCCAAGGAAGCCGCGCCGGGAAACGCCTGGCTTGGTTTCCGCTTCAGGTTTTGCTGCGCCTGCTTTCCTTGTCCTGGATGCCATGACCGCCTCCATTTGCTATGTGTGGGATTACCCGCGAGCGCCGGCCATGGGGGCCGAGACAACTCGCCACTGACGCGAACATCGGAAAAGTCGGGAAATCTGGAGCATGCCGGGCCAGTGGCCGCGCGGCAGGAGCGGGCGTGCAGGTGGCCCGTGATTCCCTTCATGGTAGGAAAGGGACAGGGAACCACAATCTAGGGATTACCCGCGCGGTGTGGGCCCGCGCACTTCGTGGCGGGGCCCGCC
>NZ_KB944462.1:0-43205 GCF_000389805.1 Cupriavidus sp. GA3-3 | reverse complement strand
CCCGCCGATGCCGCGGATCCGGGGCTGGGCGCTCAGGTGCGGGTGATGCCGACCGTGAACTCGGCCTCCAGCAGCCCCGCTGCATCGGCAGCCTGGCGCACGCGCATCTGGTTCGGGTGGGGTCCCGCGATCGGGTCCTGCGTGGTGGCGCGCGACGGCACGCCGTGCGCGCGGTAGGCCGGGTGGCTGCCCAGCACCTCGCGGTTCAGGGTATCGCTGAAGTACAGCTGGCTGGTCAGGGCTTCCGACCGCCCCAGCAGCACCTTGAAGTGGATATGGATGGCGCGTGGCGCGTACCAGCCGGGATAGATCGACGTGAACGTGGCCACGCCGTCCTGGCTGGTGGGCTGGACGCCACGCAGGAAACGCGCCTGGCGGTTGCCGCGGCCCTCGCCGCTGTAGCTGCCGTCGGCATCGCAGTGCCAGATGCTGACCAGCGCACCCGGCACCGGCGCGCAGCCGCGCCCGGCATCCACCACCCGGATGCACAGCCGCAAGGGTTGGCCAGGGCGGTCGTCGCGGATGTCGGTGCGCACCAGGGCGTCGTCGAGGTAGAAGGGGCCTTCGGTGGCGGCGGGCGTCAGCAGGCAGGCGGCGGGGGTGGCTGCTGCCGCCGCGGGCGCGATGCCGGCAGCGGCAAGCAGGCCGCCCAACTCATGCAGGAAGCGGCGGCGCGCCGCGTCGGTGGCTGCCGCGCTGTCGGCGCCAATTGCCGGGCGCACTGTCATGGTGGGCTCCGAGGTGATCCGGGTGCGCCTTGCGGCGCGTGGTGCTGCCGCGCCGGCGCCGAGACGTCAGCGTCCCATCGCCTTGAGCATCGAGTAGCCGTGGCTGGTAATGCGCGGCTCCTGCCGGCGGCCGTGCAGGATCTCAAGTTGTACGAGTTGCTTTTCGACCAGTGCCTTCAGGTCGATGGGGTCGATCTGGCGGGAATCGCTGGAATCGAGAGAATCGGGGCCGTCGCTCAGCAATAGCAGCGTGGCAAATTCATGCGGGCTCAGCACGTTCGTCTCCTTGGCTAGAGGGGGGCGTTTGCTGGGAGTCTGCGCGGCGCAGCAGCGCCAAACGCGGGAAGATTGTCAGAAGTCCTGGAGACGATGCGGCACATGCCGCCCATGCGTGCTGCGCCGCGGTGAAATGCTGCGGCGCGGCATCCTGTCTCCGGCGACTAATTGGTTTGACGAGGCCGGCAGCACGCGGTTCCGTGCAACCGCTCGCGGTTACATGTGACCGGGCGTCGCACGCCGTGATCGTCATCCGCCGCTCATTATCAGCCTGTCACGATGACAATGTGATGGCCATGCCGGTACTGTGGAATTGGGCGGCAGCCTACCGCCCATTGCACCGCTTGCGCCGCATCGCGGCGTCTATCGGTCCTGCTGCTCGCGCCACGCCTCGTACAGGTCGATGCCCTCGTCGCGCGCCGGTACATAGGCCAGCGTCATCTCCCGTTGCTCCAGCGGCCGGGCCAGCTCGATATAACCGCGCTCCGCGGACAGGTCGTAGGGTTCGCCGTCTTCATTGGAGTAGGCGTAGTAGACCGCCTTCACGCCGGCCAGATACATTGCCGACAGGCACATCGAGCAGGGGTAGCCGCTGGCGTACACCGTGCAGCCGCTCAGGTCCGGCTTGCCCAGTGCCCGGCTGGCGGCGCGCACGGCCTGCATTTCGGCGTGTGCACTCGGGTCGCAGGTGGCGTCTACCTGGTTGACCGCGCGGGCCAGCACCTCGCCGTCCCTGACGACCACGGCGCCAAAGGGCCAGGTATTGCGTTCGCGCACGTTCTCCATGGCGAGGCGGATGGAATCAAGCAGATAGGCTTCTGTCGTGGACACGCGTTGTCTCCCTTGAGGCCTGGCCCGTGCAGGCGGACGATGGTTCGGGCCTCGGGACTATAGGCCAGCGTGCGCGGGCATGGTGGCGTGGGTTGTTATAGGGCGTATTTGGGCCTTGCGCGTGCAGCACCGGTTATTGGCGATGGCACTGGCGTGCATTCGAATCCATAACTTCGCGCGGCGTGGCCGGCATGACAGAATGCACCGGACCGCATCGACACCCCTTACACCCGAGGCATCCGCACGGAGGAAAGAACATGCTGGCGGCGCGCCTGTCCATCTGCCTTGCCCTGGTCATTGCCATGCTGATATCCACCCCAGCCGCCGCCGCCGGCGGCACGCCCGAACAACAGTTGCGCGAGGCCGCGGCCAGCGGCAACGCCGCGCAGGTCACCGCACTGCTTGGCCAGGGCGCCAGCATCGATGACCGCGATGCGCAGGGACGCACGGCGCTGCTGCTGGCCACGCACCACAACCGCGTGCAGGCGGCCAGGGTCCTGGTCGATGCCGGCGCCGACGTGAACGCGAAAGATGCCATCCACGACAGCCCCTACCTGTACGCCGGCGCGCGCGGCTACAACGAGATCCTGCGCCTGACGCTGGCCCATGGCGCGGACCTGCGCAGCACCAACCGCTACGGCGGCACCGCGCTGATTCCCGCCGCCGAGCGCGGCCATGTCGAGACCGTGCGCACGCTGATCGCGGCCGGCGTGGCGGTGAACCATGTCAACAAGCTCAAGTGGACGGCCCTGCTGGAGGCCATCATCCTTGGCAACGGCGGGCAGGCCCATACCGAGATCGTGCGCCTGCTGGTCAAGGCGGGCGCCGACGTGAACCTGGCCGACGGCGACGGCGTGTCGCCGCTGCAGCATGCGCGCCAGCGCGGCTATACGCAGATCGAACAGATTCTCAGCGCCGCCGGCGCACGCTGAACCCTGCGCCGCAAGGCGGCTCGCTCTCGCCTGCCTCATATATACTGTCAGTGTGCATACAAAATGGTGAGAGCGATGTCTGCGAGAGCAAAACGCAACGCAACGAGTGGCAGTCATGAGGTGGCGGATGCCATGCCGGAAGCCGATCCGGCAAAGGAATTGCTCTGGGCCCGCCCGGGGTTCCTGGTGCGGCGCTTGCACCAGATCCACGTCGCGATGTTCTTCGAGGAGTGCAAGTCGCCCAATATCACGCCCGTGCAATATGCCATCCTGACGGTGCTGTCGGTGCTGCCGGGATTGGACCAGACTTCGCTCGGGCAAGAGGTCGGCCTGGACCGGACCACGACCGCCGACGTCGTGCGCCGGCTCGAGGAGCGCGGGCTGGTAGAGCGCCGCGACAACCCCGCCGACCGGCGCACCCGCCACGTCCACCTGACGCGGGAAGGCAAGAGCGTGGTCACGGCGCTGCGTGGCGACATGGCGCGTGCGCAGGAGCGCATGCTGGCGCCGCTGAAGCCCGCCCAGCGCGAAGTGTTCATGGACCTGCTGGCGACGCTGGTGGAAGCCAACAACCAGTACAGCCGCACCGTGCTGCGCAGCATGTGAGCCCGGCGGCGGGCGCAAGGCCCGCCGCGCCCCCAACGCGCGCTAGACCGGGTAGACCAGGTCGTTGGCGATGATGGTGGTGTCGTAGACAACCTGCCGCTCGCGCAGCAGCAGGCCGCCACCCTGGCGGCGGAAGCGGTCGTAGTAGGTCCCCGCCAGGTGGATCGTGGTGGGGCCCTCCACCAGTGTCTGCAGCAGCATGTAGTTGGCCTGTGCCACGATATCGCCGTCCGCGGTTTCGTCGCTGACCCGCGTGTTGGTCACCAGGTGCAGGTTGTAGCGCGGCGCGAACATCTGGGTATTGGCAATCGCAGCGGCGCGGTCGCGCATCATGCCCACCCCTTCGGCGTAGACCAGCCCCACCGGCAGGTTGCGCTCGGCATTCTCGCGCGCGGTGATCCGGTAGAGCGCATCCTCGGTGAAGAAGCGGGGCCATTGCTCCACCAGGCCGGCGTCGAGCACCGCGCAGTATTCCGCGTGGAAGGCCTCGATCTCCAGTCGCAGTTCAATGGCGCGCGCGGTGCCGAGGGCGCTCTCGCGATAGAGGGAATAGTTCATCGGTTTCATATTCTGGGAATCCCGTTAGCCGCCGTTCAGAACCCCATCACGCCGCGGTAGTACTGGTACATCGCACGGATGGCGGATTCGGAGATCAGGGAGTTGGAGGTGCCGACCTGGTCCGGGTCCAGCTTGAGCACATTGAGGTCGCTGCTGGAGCGGCGCACGCCTTCCTGCACGAACTTCATCGCCTCGTTGTCTTCCAGCCCCAGGAAGCCAGCGGGGCCCATCAGGTTGCCTTGGCGCAGGCGGTGCTGCGTCATCTCCTCGGTATCATCCTCGTAGCCGAACATGGTCCACAGCATCAGCATGCTGTCCGGCCCGTTGGGCACGATCTGGCGCACGCCGAGGGTGTTCATTTCGCGCTGCACGATCAGGTTCGGCCAGATCGTCTGCATCGTCACCGACCAAGGCGAATCGAACTCTTTCACATATTCCAGGAAGCGTTCGTCCTCCAGACGCATGCCTTCATGGTATGAGCGCATCTCCTTCTTGTTCTCGTCGCTGACGGCCGCGTACTTGTCTTCCTTCTTCGCCGACGCCATGGTGCCGTGCCGCCCGTGCACGGGATCGGCGATCATGGCGCTTTCGTTGCCCGCCACCAGCAGTCCGAACACCACCAGGAAGGAGTGCAGCAACGTGGCGTGGTACGGGTCCTTGAGGTTCTCGTGGTACATCTTCCAGTTGCACGGAAGTTCGTTCTTGTAGTACCCGAGCACCTTGAGCGGCTTGCCGTTGAAGACGATGTCGAAGTCCTTGAGGATCTCCGGCGTCAGGTAGTCTTCCAGGCTTTCCATGTCCGCCGCGTACGAGGCGAAGATCACGCCGTTGCGCGTGGCCACGTTCAGCTTGACCAGGCCGTGGTCCTCGTTGCGGAAGTCCCTGGGCATGCCACCCGCGCGATTGACGCCGCGCTTGAACGGAACGCCCTGCAGGTTGCCCTTGAGGTCGTAGGACCACTGGTGATAGGGGCAGACGAATTCCTTTGCATTGCCCTGGCTGTGGCGGCAGAACTCGGCGCCGCGGTGCGCGCAGCGATTTTCGAAGACGTTGACCGAGCCGTCTTCGGCGCGCGACACCACCACCGGCGTCGCGCCGACATAGGAGCGCTTGTAGTCGCCGGCGTTGGGGATCTCCGCTTCGAGCGCGACGTAGTTCCAGGAGCGTCCGCGAAAGATCTTCTGCAGCTCGAGGTCATGCACCTCCTTGCTGGTGTAGACCCAGTCCGGGATATAGTGCAGGCTGTCTTCGGGCCAACGGCAGTCGGCCAGGCCGGCGTCTTTCTTGCCCAGCGTGTGCTGGATCACAGCTTGTGTCTGGTACATGTGGGAGTCCTTTCAGAGTGTAGCGGGGCTGGCCGCTGCCGTAGGGAGGTCGCGCACCAGCTGTCGCAGCGGCATGGCGTCATCGCACAGCCGTGGCAGCAGGTCTTCGACGGCATGGCCGAAGAGCGCGCGCAGCGGCCGCAGGTCGCCGCCGGCATTGATGGCGATGGCGTGGCTGAGCCGGCCGTGCCGGGTGCCGAGTAGCATGAACCTGGGGCAGGGCGCGTCGCTGGCGGCGATGCCGCGCCAGGCATAGCGGGTATCGGGAGTGGCCGCGCCGAGCATCTGCACGTTGCAGCCGAACTGGTCGGTCCAGAACCACGGCATCGCCGCGGGTTCGGCCTGCACGCCCAGCATGGCGGCGGCGGCGATGCGCGCCTGCTCGTTGGCGCTTTGCCAGGACTCCAGCCGCATGTGGGCGCCGAGCCGGGGCTGGTACTGGCTGCAGCAGTCGCCCGCGGCATAGATGCCGGCCGCGCTGGTGCGGCCCTGCTGGTCGACCTGGATGCCGCCGTTGGCGGGGTCCAGCGCCAGGCCGGCGGCGGCGCCGAGCGCCACCTCGGGCGTCAGCCCGATCGCGACCACCACCAGCGGCGCCTGCAACGCCGCGCCGTCCGCAAGCCTGACCTGCACGCCATCGGCCTGCGGCACCAGGGCCGCGATGCCGCAGCCGAGCCGCAGCTCGACGCCTTGCGCAAGCACGCGCTGCGCCAGCCAGCTGCCAAGCTCAGGCGGCAGCGCGCGGCCGAGCAGCCGGTCGGCGCTTTCGATCAGCGTGACCCGGAGGCCGAGGCCGGCCGCGGTCGAGGCCGTTTCCAGGCCAAGGAAGCCGCCGCCGATCACGATCACTTCGCGCGCGCGCTGCATGGCATCGCGCAGGCGGGCGGCGTCGTCGAGCGTGCGCAGGTAGTGCACGCGGGGCGTGCCCGGGGGAAGCGTAGGCAGGACGCGCGCATTGCCGCCTGTGGCGAGCAGGCAGGCGGCGTAGCGAATGGCCTCGCCATCGGCGCAGTGCGCCACGCTGTGCGCGGGGTCCAGCGCGGTGACCGTGGTGCCAAGCCGCAGCTCGATCTCCTGCCCGGCATAGAAGCCGGCGGGGTGCACGCCGATCTTGCCGTCCTGCGCGGCATCGGCGAGCACGGACTTGGACAGCGGCGGGCGTTCGTACGGTGCATGGCGTTCGCCGCCGGCCATGACGATGCGGCCGCGATGGCCGAGCCTGCGCAGTTCGGCAGCGGCCATCGCGCCTGCCTGGCCGGCGCCGACAATCAGGATGGGCGTGTCTTGTGGCATGCTCGGCTCCTTCAAAGCTCGACCCACACCCGGCTGTCTTCGAACTTGACCGGGTAGGTGCGGATGTCGCTGGTGGCAGGCGCGCACATCGCCTTGCCGGAGCGGATGTCGAAGCGGGCCTGGTGCAGCGGGCACTCGATGCAGCCGTCTTCCAGGTAGCCGTCGGACAGCAGCGCGTACTGGTGCGTGCAGACGTTGTCGGTGACGAAGTACTGGTCGTCGCTGCGATAGACGGCGAGCTGGCGGTCCCCCAGCGTGAGCGGCATTACCTCGTCGTTCCGCAGGCCGTGGACGGCGTCGATTTCAATCCATGCCATGGCGATCTCCGTGAATTTGATTTGTCAGTATGCTGAATATATAAGATCAGTGTACTGATGTTTTATGCTCGCAGTATTCTGGTTAACCCTGGCCCGGGTTGGCCGCGCCGGATCCGGCTGGCCCCACCGCGGGCGCGCCGGCCTGCAGCGACGGGCGGGCCTGCCAGCGCGCCAGGATCTCGCCCATGATGCCGCGGCGGAACGTCAGCACGCACACCACGAAGATCAGCCCCGTCACCATGCTGACCGATTCGCCCAGCGTTTCGAACCAGCCGATGCCGGTCATGGCCGCGAGCGCATTGCCGGCGTCGCCCAGCTTGTTTTCCAGCGCCACGATCACCAGCGCGCCGACCAGCGGGCCCGACAACGTGCCCATGCCGCCGACCAGCGTCATCAGGATGACCGTGCCCGACATCATCCAGTGCACGTCGGTGAGCGTGGCAAAGCCCAGCACCAGGGTCTTGAGCGCGCCCGCCAGCCCGGCCAGCGCCGACGACAGCACGAACGCCAGCAGCTTGAAGCGGTCCGCGTCATAGCCCAGCGAGATGGCACGCGGCTCGTTCTCCTTGATCGCACGCAGGATCTGCCCGAACGGCGAGTTGACGATGCGCATGATGCCGAGGAAGGCCGCGGCGGTGATCAGCAGCACGACGTAGTACATGGTGTGGTCCGACGCCAGCGGCAGCACGCCGAACAGGTCGCCCCGCGGCACCGCCTGGAGGCCGTCTTCGCCACCGGTCGCGGGCGCCTGCAGGCAGAAGAAATAGAACATCTGCGCCAGCGCCAGCGTGATCATGGCGAAGTAAATGCCCTGCCTGCGTATTGCCAGTGCACCAAACACCAGGCCGAGCAGGGCACCGAACGCGGTGCCTGCGAGCAGGCCAAGCTCCGGCGTCAGCTGCAGGAACTTCATCGCATAGCCGCAGGCATAGGCGGCGCCGCCGAAGAAGGCCGCATGGCCGAACGACACCAGCCCGGTGTAGCCCAGCAGCAGGTTGAAGGCGCAGGCAAAGAGCGCGAAGCACAGCAGCTTCATCACCAGCACCGGGTAGGCGCCCAGCCAGGGCGCGAGCAGCAGGACCGCCAGCAGCAGTCCGTAGGCGAAGGTCGCACGCTTTCCGCTTGCCATCATTTTTCCTTTCCAAAGAGCCCGGCGGGGCGCACCAGCAGCACGCACACCATGGCGACGAAGACCACCGTCGCGGAGGCTTCGGGGTAGTAGACCTTGGTAATACCCTCGAAGACACCCAGGCCAAGTCCGGTGAAGATCGAGCCCAGGATCGACCCCATGCCGCCGATCACCACCACGGCGAAGACCGTGATGATCAGATTCTGGCCCATCAGCGGCGAGACCTGCATCACCGGCGCGGCCAGCACGCCCGCCAGCGCGGCCAGGCCCACGCCGAACGCGTAGGTCAGCGTCACCAGCAGCGGCACGTTGACGCCGAAGGCCTCGACCATGCGCGGATTCTCGGTGCCGGCGCGCAGGTAGGCGCCCAGTCGCGTCTTCTCGATCATGAACCAGGTGGCAAAGCACACCGCCAGCGACGCCAGCACCACCCATGCGCGGTAGTTGGGAAGCACCATGAAGCCCAGCTGGCTCACGCCAGACAAGCCTTCAGGCGTGGGATAGGGCAGGCCTGAGACGCCATAGATCGAGCGCAGCGCGCCTTCGATCAGCAGGCAGATGCCCAGCGTCAGCAGCAGCCCGTACAGGTGGTCGAAGCGGTAGAGGTGGCGCAGCATGGTGCGCTCAAGCACCACGCCGAGCGCCCCGGCCAGCACCGGTGCCAGCACCAGCATCAGCCAGTAGTTGAGCCCGAGATAGTTCAGGCCCATCCAGGCCAGCACCGCGCCGAGCATGAACAGCGCGCCGTGCGCAAAGTTGATCACGTTGAGCAGGCCGAAGATCACGGCCAGGCCCAGGCTCAGGATCGCGTAGAACGAGCCGTTGACCAGCCCCAGCAGTAACTGGCTCAGCAGCGCGGGCAGGGGCACTCCAAACAATTCCATGAAAAGTCTCCTTAAACGCCCAGCAAGGCGCTGAGCGTGGGCATCTTTCGTTCGAGCTCATCGGCGCCGAAGGCCTCGACGATGCGGCCGTGCTCCATCACGAAGAAGCGGTCCGCCAGCGGCGCGGCAAAGCGGAAGTTCTGCTCCACCATGACGATGGTGTAGCCGCGGCCGCGCAGCATGGCGATCATCTTCGCCAGCTTTTGCACGATCACGGGCGCCAGGCCTTCCGAGATCTCGTCGAGCAGCAGCACGCTGGCGCCAGTGCGCAGGATGCGGGCCACCGCCAGCATCTGCTGCTCGCCGCCCGACATGCGCGTGCCCTGGCTCTTGCGCCGCTCGTGCAGGTTGGGGAACATCTCGTAGATCTCGCCCAGCGTCATGGGCTCGCGCAGTCCGACCGCCCCCGGGGTGCAGGCGAATTGCGGCGGCAGCAGCAGGTTCTCCTCGCAGGACAGGCTGGCGAAGATGGCGCGCTCTTCCGGGCAGTAGCCCAGGCCCAGCGGTGCGATGCGGTGCGTCTTCATGCCGATGGTTTCCTGGCCGTGCACACGCACCGAACCCTTGCGCATGCCGACCAGGCCCATGATGGCGCGCAGCGTGGTGGTGCGTCCGGCGCCGTTGCGGCCGAGCAGCGTCACCACCTCGCCCGGGTTGACGGTCAGGTCCACGCCGTGAAGGATGTGCGACTCGCCATACCAGGCGTGCAGGCCGCGGAGTTCGAGGGCAGGGGAGGCCGTCCTTGTCATGATGCCTCCGCGTTCAGCGCCGCCGCGGCTGCGTGGCGGTCTTCGGGTTCGTCGGTGGTTCCCATATAGGCTTCCCTTACCTGCGGATTGCGTGAGATCTCGTCATAGGTCCCTTCTGCCAGCACCGCGCCGCGCTGCAGCACCGTGATGCGGTCCACGACGGACGACACCACGCTCATGTTGTGTTCCACCATCAGCACCGTCCGCCCCGCCGAAACGCGCTTGATCAGGGCGGTGACGGTCTCCACGTCTTCATGCCCCATGCCTTGCGTCGGTTCGTCCAGCAGCATCAGCTCCGGGTCGGTCGCGAGCGTGGTGGCGAGTTCCAGCGCGCGCTTGCGCCCGTAGGCCAGCTCCGCCGTGCCCAGGTGTGCGAAGCCGGCCAGGCCGACCGCATCCAGCAGTTCCATGGCGCGGCCGTCCAGCCGCGACAGGGAGCGCCTGCCACGCCAGAAATGCCAGGCGGTCCCGAGCCGGCGCTGCAGCGCGATGCGCACGTTCTCCAGCGCCGTCAGTTGCGGAAACACCGCCGAGATCTGGAACGAGCGGATCACCCCCATGCGGGCGATCTGGGCCGGCCGCAGCGCGGTGATGTCGGTGCCGTTGAAGTGGATCGAGCCTGACGAGGGCGCATGGAACTTCGTCAGCAGGTTGAAGCAGGTGGTCTTGCCGGCGCCGTTGGGGCCGATCAGCGCGTGGATCGAGCCCCGCCGCACGGACAGGCTGACATCGCTGACTGCGGTAAAGCCCTTGAACGCCTTGGTCAGTCCCTGCGTCTGCAGGATTACATCAGTGTCAGGCATGGCGCGCTCACTTCTTCACCAGGGGACATTCGCTGGCGGACAGCGGCCGGAAGGCTTCGTCGCCGGGGATCGTGCCGATGTACCTGACCAGGTCCCACGGGCCCTTGGACTCGGCCGGGGTCTTGGCCTGGGCCAGGTACATGTCATGCACCATGCGGCCGTCGACACGCACCTTGCCATTGCGCACGAAGGCATCGCTGACGGGCAGCGCGCGCATCTTCTCCGCCACGGCCGGGCCTTCCACGGTCTTGGCGGCTTCCACCGCCTTCAGGTAATGCAGCACGCCTGAATAGACGCCGATCTGGCCATGCGTGGGATAGGCCTTGTGGCGCTTGTAGTAGCGCTCGACGAAGTCCTTCGACTTGCCATCCAGGTCGAGCTTGAACGGGTCGACATAGGTCAGCCCTTGCGCAGCGTTCAGGCCCAGGCTCTTGATATCGGTGATGAAGGTGGAGGGCGTGATCACCGTCTGGCCCGCCTTGATCAGGCCGAACTCGCCGGCTGCCTTGACCCCGTTGATCATGTCGTTGCCGGCGTTGGCCAGCACCACCACCTTGGCCTTGGAAGCCGAGGCGGCCACCACCGGGCTGCTGAAATCGCTGGCGTTGAGCGGATGCCGGGTGGCGCCCACGTTCTTGCCGCCGCCTGCGTCCACGGCCTTGCGGAAATCTGCCTCCAGCGACTGGCCGAAGGCGTAGTCCACGGTGATGTAGTACCAGCTGTTGCGGCCCTGTTCGATCATGCGCCGCACCAGCGGGTAAGACACCGAATACGTGTCCCAGGCCCAGTGGAAGCCGGTGGGCGAGCAGTTCTGGTTGGTCAGCGCCATGGCGCCGCCGGTCGAGACGATGTCGATCTTCTGCTTCTGCCGCGCCACCTCCTGCACCGCCAGCGCGGTCGACGAGTTGGGAAAGTCGATCACCATGTCGACGCCATCGGTATCGAACCAGCGGCGCGCCAGCGACGAGGCGATATCGGCCTTGTTCTGGTGATCGGCGGAAAGCACCGTCACAGGTTTGCCGAGGGCCTTGCCGCCGAACTCTTCCACGGCCATCTGCGCGGCAAGCACGGAGCCCTTGCCGGAGAGGTCGGCATAGGAGCCGGACATGTCGGTGATGACGCCGATCTTCACGCCATTGGCGTCGGCCAGTGCGGGCGTGGCGGCGGCCAGGCCCAGCAGGGCGGAGGACGCAGCGAGGGTGCGGAGGATGCGAGAGGTGGACATCAGGGGCTCCAGGTTGTCTACGCGAAAGATTGGAATGGTTGCTGCGTCGGCAGACCGCGGCGCCATCGCTGCGCCGCGGGTAGCGCGGATAAACTCAGTATGCTGAATAGTTTGCCGGAAGAAAGGGCGGAGAGATCCGCCCTTCAGCTTCACCCGTAGTGCCGCTCAGGTGGCCAGATCGCGGCCGCGCGTCTCCGGCACGAACAGCATGCCGATGACAAAGGCCAGACCGGCGATGATCACCGGGTACCACAGGCCGAAGTAGACGTCGCCGCTGGCCACGTTCATGGCCGTGACCACGAAGGACAGCATGCCGCCGACCCAGCCCGCGCCGAGGTGGAAGGGCAGCGACAGCGAGGTGTAGCGCACCCGGGCCGGGAACAGTTCCACCATGAAGGCCGCCATCGGCCCGTACACCATGGCCAGGAACAGGATCGGGACCAGCAGCAGCACGAATACCATCGGCGTGTTGATCTTGGCGGGGTCCGCGCGCTCGGGCCAGCCGGCCGCCACCAGCGCGCTCTTGATGGCGTCGCGGTCAAAGCCCTGCAGCGTGCGATCCGCGATGCGTACTTCAGCCTGCGCCGGATTGCTGGCCGGCACGAAGGTGTAGCCCACGCCCAGGTCGGTCAGGTAGCCGCGGATCTTGTCGCAGGCGGACACCGGCTCGCCGAACAGGCGCGCCTTGCAGTCGCCGGCCGTCACCTGCACGGCGCCTTGCTGCTGGAACTGTTCGAGCGCCGGATTGGCATAGTGCGTCAGGCCCTTGAACACCGGCTGGATGCACACCGCCGCCAGCAGGCAGGCGGCCATCATGATGTACTTGCGGCCGATGCGGTCGGACAGCCAGCCGAACAGCAGGTAGCAGGGGGTGGCCACCACCAGCGCGATCCCGATCAGCATGTGGACCGTTTCGAGCGGCACGTGCAGCGTCTTGTTGAGGAAGAACATCGAATAGAAGTGGCCGGTGCCGAAGATGGCGCCCAGGCCCGCCGCCACTACGAACAGCAGCAGCACCGACCTGAGGTTCTTCCAGTTGGTGAAACTCTCGCGGATCGGCGCCCTCGAGGTGGTGTTGGCAGCCTTCATCCGGGCAAAGACCGGCGATTCATGCAGCTTGCCGCGGATGTAGACCGAGATCACCAGCATCACAAGCGACACGATGAAGGGAATGCGCCAGCCCCAGTCACGGAACTCGGCCTCGGTCAGGAAGGTCTTGAGCAGGTAGACGACCAGCAACGAGGACAGCAGGCCCAGCGTTGCCGTGGTCTGCAGCGAACTGGTGTACAGCCCGCGCTTGTGCACAGGGGAGTGCTCGGCCACGTAGGTGACCGCGCCGCCGACCTCGCCGCCCAGCGCCAGGCCTTGCAGCAGCCGCAGCAACACCAGCAGCACCGTGGCGGTGATGCCGATCTGCTCATACGTGGGCAGCACGCCGACGCCGACGGTGGCAACACCCATCAGCAGGATGGTGACCAGGAAGGTGTACTTGCGCCCGATCAGGTCGCCCAGGCGGCCGAACAGCAGCGCGCCCACCGGCCGTATCAGGAAGCCTGCGCCGAAGGTGGCCAGGCTGGCCAGGAAGGCGGCAGTCTCATTGCCCTTGGGGAAGAACAGTGCGCCGAAATACACCGCCAGTGCGGCGTAGATGTAAAAGTCGTACCACTCCATCAGGGCGCCGAAGGAAGAGGCAAGGATGACCTTGCGCTCCTCGGCTGTCATGCCGGATGCGGGGGCGCGTGTCTCGCTGCGAGTCAGGCTGATCGTCATGGCGGGGGTCCTTTGGTCTAGCTATTGTCTCTATATGTCTGCTCGTCCCGGCGGTGCCGGCGCCGCTGGCCAGGGCCTGTCGGTCCCTCGCGCAGTGCAGCGCCGCATCCTTCCGGTGCATCAGTCAGTATGCTGATGAGAAACGCAGTATGCTGAGCAAAATGCGGGCCAGTCCACAATGTGCCGGAATGCCCGAAATCGCCTATTTAAATGGCCTTTTAATATCGTCAGCATACTGAGCATCTGGGCTCAGTGTACTGAGCACCTATGGTCATCGTTATAGGTGTTAACCCTCCGCGCCGTTTCTAGACTTTTGGAAATTCGCTGACTAGAATCCGAAACTAATCAGTGTACTGATCAATCGCATGCCATGCAGCACACGCCCGCAGCGAAGCGATTTCACCAATCAGGAGCCCCCACCAGCATGACCAAAGTGAAGAAGATCGCCCTCGAAGAGCATTTCATGACGCCGGGATTTCAGGCCTATTCCAAGGCGTTCACGCAGCATATTGATCCGGCGGTGTTTGCCGAGCTGGGCCGCCGCCTCGCCGATTTCGACGAGGACCGCCTTGCCGAGATGGACCGCGCCGGCATCGACATCACGGTGCTGTCGCAGACGGGTCCGGGCGTGCAGGGCGAGCCCGATGCCGGCCTCGCCGTGGCGCGGGCGCGCGAGAGCAATGACTTCCTGGCCGCGCAGATCGCGCGCCACCCCACGCGCTTTGCCGGCTTTGCCGCGCTGCCCATGCACGACCCGGAACAGGCCGCGCGCGAGCTGGAACGCGCCGTGCGCGAGCTTGGCTTCAAGGGCTCGCTGGTGAACGGCCATACCCACGGGCGCTACTACGACGACCCGGCATACGATGCTTTCTGGGAACGCATGCAGGCGCTGGACGTGCCCATGTACCTGCACCCGACCGACGCGCTGGTTCAGCCGCAGGTCCTGGCGGGCCACCCCGAGCTGACCGGCGCGGCGTGGGGCTGGGGCGTCGAGACCGCATCGCATGCGCTGCGGCTGCTGTTCGGCGGCGTGTTCGACCGCTTCCCGCGCCTGAAGCTCATCCTCGGCCATATGGGCGAGGGCCTGCCGTACCAGCGCTGGCGCTTCGACAGCCGCTTTGCGGTCTATTCGCACGGCGTCCGGCTGGAGCGCTCACCTTCGGAATACATCGGCACCAATATCGTCATCACCACTTCGGGGGTGTGTTCGCACGGTGCGCTGGCCGGTGCCATTGCCGAGCTCGGCGCTGAGGCCGTGATGTTCTCGGTCGACTATCCCTACGAATCCACCGAAGTCGCGGCGAAGTTCATCGAGGACGCGCCGCTCGACGACACCATGCGCGCGCTGGTCTGCCACGGCAACGCGCAACGCCTGCTCAAGCTGTAACCGTACAACCCGAGGACCCTCATGCAAAAAGTCTTTCGCATCGGCCAGATCGTTCCCAGCTCGAACACGACCATGGAAACCGAGATTCCCGGGATGCTGCTGGCGCGCCAGCAGATCCGTCCGGAGCGCTTCACCTTCCACTCCAGCCGCATGCGCATGAAGAAGGTGGTCAAGGAAGAGCTGGCCGCCATGGATGCCGAATCCGACCGCTGCGCGGTGGAACTTAGCGACGCCCGCGTCGACGTGCTCGGCTACGCCTGCCTGGTCGCCATCATGGCCATGGGCCACGGCTATCACCGCAAGTCGGAGCAGCGCCTGAAGGTCCACACCATCGAGAATGGCGGCGACGCGCCGGTGATCACCAGCGCCGGTGCGCTGGTGGATGCGCTGCGCGTGATCGGCGCGCGCCGCATCGCCGTGGTCGCGCCATACTTGAAGCCGTTGACCGAGCTTGTGGTGGATTACATCCGCAACGAAGGCTATGAGGTGGTGGACTACCGTGCGCTGGAGATTCCGGACAACCTTGAGGTCGGCCGCCACGATCCGGCGCGGCTGCCGGGCATCGTGTCGCAGATGAACCTGGCGGATGTCGATGCCATCGTGCTGTCGGCCTGCGTGCAGATGCCGTCGCTGCCGGCAGTGGCAAAGGTAGAGGCGATGACGGGCAAGCCGGTCATCACCGCGGCCATTGCCACGACCTACGCCATGCTCAAGGCGCTGGACCTGGAGCCGGTCGTGCCGGGCGCCGGCGCGCTGCTGTCGGGCGCCTACTGAGGGCTTGCCATGACCACCTTCCTTTATGGCGGGCATGTCCATGCCAACGGCATTCGCCAGCACTTCCTGCGCTATGGTGGAAACGACGGTGAACGCGCCGCGCGCGATCCCGTGATCATCGTGCCGGGCATCACCAGCCCGGCAATCACCTGGGGCTTCGTCGGCGAGCGCTTTGGCGCCAGCTTCGATACCTATGTGCTGGATGTGCGCGGGCGTGGCCTGTCGTCGGCCGAGGCCGGGATGGACTACAGCCTCGACGCCCAGGCCCGCGACGTGGTGGCCTTTGCCGAGGCACTTGGCCTGCGCCGCCACAGCGTGGTTGGCCATTCGATGGGCGCGCGCATCGGCGTGCGCGCCGCGGCGGGCCGGCCTGGCGGCCTGGCCAGACTGGTGCTGGTCGACCCGCCGGTGTCGGGGCCCGGGCGCCGCGCGTATCCTGCGCAACTGCCGTGGTATGTGGATTCCATCCGCCTGTCGCACCAGGGCACCGACGTGGAAGGCATGCGCCGCTTCTGCCCGACCTGGACCGACGAGCAGCTGCGCCTGCGCGCCGAATGGCTGCATACCTGCAACGAAGACGCCGTGGTGCGCAGCTTTGAGGATTTCCATCGCGACGACATCCATGCGGATCTGCCCCGGGTCAAGGTGCCGACGCTGCTGATGACCGCCGGGCGTGGCGACGTGGTGCGCGCTGAAGACGTGGCGGAGATCCGCACGCTGCTGCCGGGGGTGCTGGTCAGCCACGTTGCCGGGGCCGGCCACATGATCCCGTGGGATGACGAAGCGGGCTTTTACGCGGCGTTTGGGGATTTCCTCGGCGCGCCGCTGACGCAATGACAAGCAAGGAGGCGACATGCCGGTAAGTGACCACCAGATGATCGAGGCCTGGCGCAAGGTGCTGAAGCTGTCGCGGCTGGAGCCGGGGCAGACCGTCACCATCCTGACCAGCGCCGCGACCCACCCGCAGACGCTCTCCACCGCGCTGATCGCCACGCAGGCGATGGGTGCCATCGTCAACCGGCTCGACCTGCCGCCCGTCAACGGCGAAAAGGCGCTGAGCCGCGACGCGCTGGCCTACCTGGGCACGACCCCGCTCACGGGCAACCGGGCCGCGATTGCCGCGCTCAGGGAAAGCGACCTGGTGCTGGACCTGATGACGCTGCTGTTCTCCCCCGAACAGCACGACATCCTGAAGGGCGGCACCAAAATCCTGCTGGCCGCCGAGCCGCCCGAGGTGCTGACGCGCCTGGTGCCTTGCGAGGCCGACCGCGAGCGCGTCAAGGCCGCCTCCGAGCGGCTGGCCCGCGCCAAGGAGATGCATGTGGTGTCGCCGGCCGGCACCGACCTGCGCTGCCCGCTGGGCGAGTTCCCGGCCATCAGCGAGTATGGCTTTGTCGACGAGCCCGGGCGCTGGGACCACTGGCCCAGCGGCTTCGCGCTGACCTGGCCCAACGAGGGCGCTGCCAATGGCACCATCGTGCTGGAGCGCGGCGACATCCTGCTGCCGCAGAAGACCTACGTCACCGAGCCGGTCATGCTGACGGTGGAGGGCGGCTTCGCCACGCGCATCGAAGGCGGCCTGCACGCCGAACTGCTGAGCGAGTACATGGCCTCCTTCAACGACCCGCAGGCCTATGCCATCTCGCATATCGGCTGGGGGCTGCAGCCGCGCGCGCACTGGTCCACGCTGGGGCTGTACGATCGCGAGGCCACCATCGGCATGGACGCGCGCGCGTTCGAGGGCAACTTCCTGTTCTCGCTCGGCCCCAATAACGAAGCCGGCGGCAGCCGCACCACGGCCTGCCATATCGATATTCCCGTGCGCAACTGCACCGTGCGCCTGGACGGCGTGGATGTGGTGAGCCGCGGCAAGGTCATGGACGGGTTCCGCTACCCGGAGGAGAAGTAGCCATGCACAAGGAGATCGGCGCGTACCAGCGCCAGGGCTTCGGCAACGACCTGGAACTGGCGGGCCCGTTCGGGCTGCTGGTGGTCGATTTCGTCAACGGCTTTGCCGACCCGGAGGTGTTCGGCGGCGGCAATATCCGCGAGGCCATCGCCAACACCGTGCCGCTGCTGGCCGTGGCACGGCGCGAAGGCTGGGCGATTGCGCACAGCCGCATCGTCTTTGCGGACGATGGTTCGGACCACAACATCTTTTCCATGAAGGTGCCGAACATGCTGTCGCTGAAGGAGCGCGAACGCAACAGCGCCATCGTCGAAGAACTGGCGCCGCGGGTGGGCGAGCTGGTGGTGCGCAAGACCGTGCCGTCGGCGTTCTTCGGTACGTCGCTGGCCGCCTGGCTGACGCAGCGCGGCGTGCGCACGCTGGTGGTGGCCGGCGCGGTGACCAGCGGCTGCGTGCGCGCCAGCGTGGTGGACGCCATGCAGTACGGCTTGCGGCCGCTGGTGCTGTCGGATTGCGTCGGCGACCGCGCGCTTGGACCGCACCAGGCCAACCTGTTCGACATGGAGCAGAAATATGCGACGGTCACCACGCGCGCGGAAGGGCTGGCGGCCATCGGGGTGCGCGAATGAGCCCTTGCATGAATCATCGGGACGGATAAAACAATGACATCGTCGATGGAACCGGATCATTCGGAAGGAGGGTGCGGCCAGGGCGTGGGAGCCCGGGTGGCGCGCAAGGAAGACGCCAGGCACCTGCACGGCAAGGGCCGCTTTGTCGCGGACATCGCCATGCCGGACCTGCAGGAGGTGGCCTTCCTGCGCAGCCCCGTGGCGCATGCCAGGCTGTTGTCCGTGACCAAGCCCGCGCGCCACGCGCAAGCGGTGATCGTGCGCGAGGACATGGCGGCGGCGCGGGACATCGTCGCGGATTCGGCGTTCCCGTCCTACCAGCCGTCGGCTCAGGCGCCGCTGGCCAGCGGCAAGGTGCGCTTTGTCGGCGAGCCCGTTGCCATGGCCTTTGCCCCCACGCGCGCCGAAGCCGAGGACATCGCCGAGCAGGTGGTGGCCGAGTTCGACGAGCTGCCCGCGCTGACCGACGTGGCGCAGGCCCGCCAGCTCGCTGGCGAGGTGCGCGTGCACGAACACTGGCGCGATAACACCTTCCTGACGCTGAATATCGACAAGAACTTCGAGGCGCGCCAGCGCGAGGCCTCCGTCGTCGTTCACCGCAAGGTCAACCTGGCGCGCCAGTGCATGGTGCCGATGGAGGGCAAGGCGGTGCTGGCCTACTGGGACCACCAGTTCGACCAGCTGGTGGTGTACAGCGCCACCCAGGTGCCGCATATGATCCGGACCATCCTGAGCCATTGCCTGGACCTGGACCAGGCGCGCGTGCGCGTGATCTCGCCGGACGTTGGCGGCGCCTTTGGCTACAAATGCGTGCTGCAGCAGGAAGAGCTCTGTATCGCCTGGCTGGCGCTGACCTACAAGCGGCCGTTCCGCTTTATCGAGGATCGGCGCGAGCACCTGACCGCCGGCGCCAACTCGCGCGAGCATCACTACGAGCTTACCGCCTATGCCGACAAGCGCGGCCGCCTGCTGGCGCTGGACGCGAACATTGCCATCGACGGCGGTGCCTATTCGGTCTGGCCATTCACCATCGGGCTGGAGCCGGGGCAGGCGATCGGCAACCTGCCCGGTCCCTATGCCTTCGACGGATACCGCTGCGAGACTACCTGCGTGGCCACCAACAAGCCGGGTTTCGTGCCGTATCGCGGTGTGGCCCGGACCGGCGTCTGTTTCGCCATGGAGCTGATGATCGACGCGATCGCGCGCGAGGTGGGACGCGAGCCGTGGGAAGTGCGCGTTGAAACCCTGGTGCCGCCGCAGTCCATGCCTTACGTCAACGTGACCAACAAGCACTTCGACGGCGGCGACTACCCGGCCAGCGTGCGCCAGGCGATGGAGATGATCGACCTGCCCGCGATCCGCGCGCGGCAGCAGGCGGGTCCGCAGGGCAGCCGCTATGTCGGCGTGGGCTTTGGCACCTACACCGAGCAGTCGGCGCACGGCACTTCCGTGTTCGCGGCCTGGGGCACGCCGGTGATCCCCGGCTTCGACTCGGCGACGGTGCGCATCACGCCGGACGGCGGGCTGGAGGTGCGCGTCGGCGTGCACTCGCACGGGCAGGGCATGGAGACTACCTTCGCGCAGATTGCCCACGAGATCCTGGGCATCGACATCGGACGGATCAAGCTGGTGCACGGCGATACCGGACTCACGCCGTTCTCCACCGGTACCTATGCCTCGCGCTCGCTGGTGATGTCGGGCGGCGCGGTGTCGCGGGCGTGCAAGGCGCTGCTGCCGCGGCTGCAGAAGATTGGCGCGCATATGCTGGGGCAGCGGGTGGAGGCGGTAACGTTTGCAGCCGGCGCGGTTCGTGCGGGCGATGCCGACGCCATCGACATCGGCCGTATTGCCGACGCCTGGTACATCAATCCCCACCTGCTGCCGCCCGATGTGGATGCGCAAGGGCTGGAGGTCACCATGGGCTTCAAGCCCGCGGTCGACACCGGCAGCTTCACCTACGCCACGCATGCGGTCGCGGTGGAAGTCGACACCGATTCCGGCCATGTCGAGATCCTGGACTACGTGGTGGTGGAGGACTGCGGCACCATGATCAATCCGATGGTGGTCGAGGGCCAGACCTATGGCGGCGTGGCACAGGGCATCGGCACCGCGATGTTCGAAGAGATGCGCTATGACGGCAACGGGCAGCCGCTGGCTTCCACGCTGGCGGACTACATGCTGCCCGGGCCGACCGAGATTCCGTCGATCCGCATCCATCATTTCGAGACGCCGTCGCCGCATACGGAATTCGGCGCCAAGGGCATGGGCGAGGGCGGTGCCATCGCACCGCCGGCGGCGATCTTCAACGCGGTGAACGACGCCTTGCGCGGCTTCGGCGTCGAACTTCAGGAGACGCCGCTGACCCCGAGAAAGATCCTTGAAGCGCTGGATGCGGCAGTGGCCGGCGCACAGAGCAAGAAGGCAGCCTGACCGATGAAAGCCGTCGCTTTTTCCTATCATGCGCCCGGCTCGCTGCCGGACGCGCTGGCCCGCCTTGGCGCGGGCACCGACGTGGCCAAGACCATGGGCGGAGGCCAGTCGCTCGGCCCGATGCTGAACCTGCGGCTGACCCGTCCCGACACGGTGGTCGATGTGTCGGGGCTGGCCGAACTGCGGCAAGTCGCGTCCACCCCCGATGGCATCCGCATCGGCGCCTGCGTGACCCATGCGCAGATCGAGGACGGCGTGTTCGCACCGCTGCAGGGCACCATGCTGCAGGCCGTGGCGGGCGGCATTGCCTACCGCGCGATCCGCAACCGCGGCACCGTTGGCGGCAGCCTGGCCCATGCGGACCCGGCCGCGGACTGGGTCGTGGTGATGACCGCGCTGGGTGCGCGCATCGAGATTGCATCAGGCACCGGCACGCGCGAGGTGCCCATGGAAGCCTTCATGATCGGCGCCTACACCACGGTGCTGGCCGATGGCGAGCTGATCGCCGCCGTGCGCGTGCCGCACGCCACCGCGCACAGCCGCTGGGGCTACCAGAAGCTGTGCCGCAAGACCGGCGAGTTTGCCGAAGCCAGCTGCGCCGCGTACTTCGATGCCAGCCGCCGCTTCGCACGCATCGTGCTCGGCGCGCTGGACGGACCGCCGGTGGTGCTGCCCGGCCTCACGCGCGCGGTCGCCGCGCAAGGCGCCGCGGCGCTCACCGCCGGTGCCGTGGACGAAGCGGTGGCGCAGGCCGCGCCCGGCAAGGACGCCATCGACCGCAAGCTTTACCGTACCGTCGTGATGCGCTGCGTCACGCAAATGCTGAACTGAGGAGCGCCCGTGCAGACCATCGAATTCAATGTCAACGGCCGCCGGGTTTCCGGCGCGTGCGCAGACCGGACGCACCTGGGCGACTTCCTGCGCGACACGCACCGGCTGACCGGCACCCACCTCGGCTGCGAGCACGGCGTGTGCGGCGCCTGCACCGTGCTGCTCGACGACAAGCCGGTGCGTTCGTGCATCACCTTCGCGGCTGCCTGCCAGGGCGCCGACATCGTCACCGTCGAAGGCTACCAGGACGATGCCGTGATGGCCGGCCTGCGCGCGGCGTTCAACCAGCACCACGCGCTGCAGTGCGGCTTCTGCACGCCGGGCATGCTGGCGACCGCGCGCGACATCGTGCTGCGCCTGCCCGACGCCGACGACGCCACCATCCGTCACGAGCTGTCGGGCAACCTGTGTCGCTGCACCGGCTATATGGGAATCGTCGCCGCCATCCGCTCGGTGCTGGACGCACGCCGCGCCACAGCCGGCGTGATTGCGCGGCACGCCGCGGGCGCGGCGCCGGCCGAAGCGCCGTTCACCGGTTTTGCCGTTGCGGACGAAGCGCTCGGCACGCTGCCTCACCTGGCCGCGGGCACCGGCGCCGAGGCGGAACGGTCAGCCGACCGCAAGGGCTGGTCGCGCATCGAAGGCGGCTTCACCGTCCCCTATACGCTCGACGCGGTATGGGCCTTCATGGCCGACCTGCCGGCCGTGGCAGGCTGCCTGCCGGGTGCGGTGCTCACTGAAATGGAGGGGGAGAAGGTCAAGGGCCATATCGCCATCAAGTTCGGCCCGATGTCCGCCAGGTTCGAAGGCGCCGCGCGCCTGCAGCGCGACGACGCGAACAAGCGCGGCGTGCTGAAGGGGGCGGGGCAGGACTCGCTCAGCAATTCCAAGGCCGCGGGCGACATCGCCTACCAGCTGAAGGCGCTTGCCGCGCACGAGACCGAGGTTGCGGTCGACCTGCAGTATTCGCTGCAGGGGCCGCTGGCGCAGTTCTCGCGGTCGGGGCTGGTGCGCGATTTCGTGCGGCGCATGATTGCGGATTTCGGCAAGTCGGTGGCGCGCCGGATGGACCCGACGCTGAGCGATGCCGAACGCAGCCAGGCGGTACGCCTCAATCCCGCGGCGATGTTCTTCGGCGTGCTGTGGGAGCGGGTCAAACGGTGGTTCGGCGCCCGCTGAACCCGCCCTCCGGGCTGTCGCAACCCTTGCCCGCGTCAGCCCGGATGCACTACAACCAGTAGTGCGGTGGCAGTGGTCTTGCCGCCATTGGAGATCGCATGTGCGACATCGGCCGCATAGCGCGCGGTCTCGCCGTGCCTCAGCTTCTTTTCATCGGCACCCGCGCGCACTGTCATCGATCCGCTCAGCACAGACAGGTGTTCCTGGGTGCCGGCCTCGTGTGGCTCGGAGGCCAGCACGCCGCCGGCCTGGATGGTCAGCTCATACCACTCGAAGCGCCCGGCCAGGTCGATCGGGCCCAGGATGCGCAGGTCGCAGCGGGTATCAGGGCTTTTCAGCGACGGGATCGCGTGCGGCTGGACCACGGTGATGCCGCCGGCGGGGCGCTCAGCGGCGCCTCCGGCGAGGAAGTCCGTCAGGTTCACCCCAAGCGCATTGGCCAGGCGCCACAGCACCGCCACAGTGGGGTTGGCCAGGTTGCGTTCGATCTGCGACAGCATCGACTTGGAAACCCCGGCACGGCGCGACAGTTCATCGAGCGACAGCCGTTGCTGCTGGCGCAGCGCCTGCAGCGCCATGCCGACGGCGGGCGGGCCATCGGCCTGCGGGGTCTGGGCGAGGGCTTGCGTCATGGATTAATGTTCGTTATATTGCGCAAAATGTTCGATATACAGAACGTGTTCGATTTATCGATCGAATCCTAGCATATCCCTCGCACACCAACGGGAGCCAAGCCATGTCGAATGCCGAGGCATTCTATGCATCCATCCGTACCGAACTCGAAAGCATCCGCGCGGCGGGGCTGTTCAAGAACGAGCGCGTGATCGCCACGCCGCAGGGTGCGCGGGTGCGCACCACCGACGGCCGCGAGGTCATCAACCTGTGCGCCAACAACTACCTTGGCTTGTCGTCGCACCCGCAGGTGATCGAGGCCGCGCATGAAGCGCTGCGCACGCATGGCTTCGGGCTGAGCTCGGTGCGCTTTATCTGCGGCACGCAAGACCTGCACAAGACGCTGGAGGCGCGGCTGTCGGCCTTCCTCGGCACCGAGGACACCATCCTCTATGGCTCGGCCTTCGATGCCAATGGCGGTTTGTTCGAAACGCTGCTGGGCGCGGAAGACGCGGTCATCAGCGATGCGCTCAACCATGCCTCGATCATCGACGGCATCCGCCTGTCCAAGGCGCGCCGCTACCGCTACCAGCACAACGACATGGACGACCTGCGCGTGCAACTGGAGCAGGCGCGGGCCGACGGCGCGCGCTACACGCTGGTGTTTTCCGACGGCGTGTTCTCGATGGACGGCACCGTGGCGCGGCTCGACGAGATGCGCGCGATCTGCGACGAGTACGGCGCGCTGCTGGGCATAGATGAATGCCATGCCACCGGTTTCATGGGCCAGCGCGGGCGCGGCACGCATGAGGCGCGCGGCGTGTTCGGCAAGATCGACATCATTACCGGCACGCTGGGCAAGGCGCTGGGTGGCGCCTCCGGCGGCTTCACCAGCGCGCGCAAGGAAGTGGTGGCACTGCTGCGCCAGCGTTCGCGGCCGTATTTGTTCTCCAACACCGTGGCGCCGGCCATCGTGGGCGCGTCGATCGCGGTGCTCGATATCCTGGAAGCCAGCACCGAGCTGCGCGACCGGCTGGAGGGCAATACCAGGTTCTTCCGCGCGGGACTGGACCGGTTGGGCTTCGACGTCAAGGCGGGCGACCACCCGATCATCCCGATCATGGTCTACGACGCCGACAAGGCGCAGCAACTGGCGCAGCGCCTGCTGGAGCTGGGCGTGTACGTGGTCGGCTTCTTCTACCCGGTGGTACCCAAGGGCCAGGCGCGCATCCGCGTGCAGATGAGCGCGCTGCATGACGAGGCCGCGCTGCAGGCGGCGCTGGATGCCTTCGGCCAGGCTGGCCGTGAACTGGGGCTGATCTGATGGAAGCTGGCAAACCGAAGATCCTGATTGTCGGCGCCAACGGCCAGATCGGGTCTGAACTGGCACTGGCGCTGGCCGAGCGCTACGGGCGCACCAACGTGATCACCTCCGACGTGGTGCCCACCGGCCGCCATGTGCACCTGACGCACGAGATGCTCAACGCCACCGACCGCGGCGAGCTGGCCACCGTGGTCGAGCGCCATGGCATCACCCAGGTCTACCTGCTGGCCGCCGCGCTGTCCGCCACCGGCGAAAAGGCGCCACAGTGGGCCTGGAACCTCAATATGACCAGCCTGCTCAATGTGCTGGAGCTGGCGCGGCAGACCGGGCTGGAGCGGGTGTTCTGGCCAAGCTCGATTGCAGCCTTCGGCCCGACCACGCCTGCCGGACAGACACCGCAGAAGACCGTGATGGAGCCCACCACGGTCTACGGCATCTCCAAGCAGGCGGGCGAGGGTTGGTGCCGCTGGTATCACGCCAACCACGGCGTGGATGTGCGCAGCGTGCGCTATCCGGGCCTGATCTCGCACAAGACGCCACCCGGCGGCGGCACCACCGACTATGCGGTCGACATCTTCCATGCGGCGGTGACGGGCGAGCCCTACACCTGCTTCCTGAAGGAAGACGAAGCCCTGCCGATGATGTATATGCCCGATGCGATCCGCGCCACCATCGAACTGATGGAAGCCCCGGCGGACAAGCTGAGCGAGCGCGGCAGCTACAACATCGCCGGCATGAGCTTCACGCCCGCGCAGATCGCCGCGGCCATCCGCGAGCAGGTGCCGGGCTTCCAGATCCGCTATGAACCCGACTATCGCCAGGCGATTGCGCAGGGCTGGCCGGATTCGATCGATGATTCGGTCGCGCGCGCGGACTGGGGGTGGAAGGCCCAGTATGGACTGAAGGAGATGGTCGCGGACATGCTTGCCAACCTGAAGGCCACGCTGGCGGGCTGAAGCGCTATGGCCCCAATGGGAAGCGCGTGCGCGCAGTGGCTCACGGGATCAGGCCGCGCGCGCGCCCCAGAGCCACCGCTTCCGTACGGCTTTGCGCGCCCAGCTTGGCATGGATGCGGCGCAGGTGCGACTTGACGGTCAGCTCGGACAGGAACAGCTTCTGCGCGATCACCCGATTGCGGTAACCCGCGGACAGCATGCGCAGCACTTCCAGTTCGCGCCCGGTCAGCGGGTCGGGCTGGTGCGCCGGTTCCGCCGGCGGTTCTGCGGCCGGCTTGGTCGAGCCTGCGTCGGTACGCCGCTCGAGCAGGCTGGCGACAAAGGGCTCGGCCACGCCAAGCGCTGCTGCCTGTGCCAGATGGACACCTGCCCAGGCCCGCAGCAGCACGGCAACGCGTTCGCCTTCTTCCAGGAAGGAGCGCAGGAAGCCTTCATGGCTGGCCAGGCGCAGGGCTTCGGTCATTTCCTGCAGGGCGGCATCGCGCTGCTGCATGCCGTCGAGCGCGGTGGCGCGCAGGACGCGCAGCCGGATCAGGCGCCAGTAGCGCTGGCGTGCCAGTGCGGCGTCGATGGCGGCATCCAGTGCGGACAGCGCCGGCGCGATATTGCCGCGCGCTATGTCGAGCCGGCAGCGCGCGATGGAAGGCCGGTCGATGTCGTTGGCATGGCCGGTGGCGTCCAGCGCTTCCCAGCCGCCGTACAGGTCGGCCGCCTGCAACGCCTGCGATGCGGTTTCCAGCTTGCCTTCCAGCGTGGCGACGCGGGCCCGCTCCAGCCAGGCCGAGCACACGATGCGCGCGGTGCCGGACTGCTGTCCCAGTTGCTCCAGTTCAGCCAGGCGCTGCAGCCACTGGCCGCGGTCGCCGCGCGCCAGCGCAAGCCGCGCGCTCAGCACGTGACAGGCGATCAGCGAATCGGGCGGGCCGTTGCCCTTGCTGTAGGGCAGCGCATTGGCCAGCAGGCGCCCGGCCTCTTCCAGCGCATCGTGCTCATACAGCGCCAGTGCCCAGAACACGTCGCTGCCCGGGCTGTCGCCGGACGCGGCGCGCAGGCGCGCCAGCGCGTTGCCCAGGCGTCCCTGCACCAGGTCGATCACGCCCTCCAGCGTGTCGCTGAGGCTGCGTACCGGCTGGGGCTGCTGCGCGCGCAGCGTCGCCCGCGACAGCACGCTGCGCGCTTCGTCGTAGCGGTGCGTGCAGATCAGCGCGTAGGCCAGCGAATTGGCCAGGATGCGGTACTGGAAGGGCTCGTCGGGCGCCAGGCGGCGCAGGTGCGCGCCGGCGGCATCGCGGCAGGCCTCGACCTGGTCGGTCATGGCCAGCAGCACGCAGTGGATGGTCTGTGCTTCCACCCCCAGGCGCGCACGCTGGCTGTCGTCGCCGGGTTGCTCAAGTTCGGGCTGGAATGACGCCAGCGCGGCCATGGCTTCGGCGTGGCGCCGGTTGAGCAGCAGCACCCACGCGCGCGTCAGCGCCAGCGCCGGTTGCCGCGCCAGCGTTGCGGGATGGATCTGCTCGAACCAGCGCAACAGCAGGCGCACCCGGCCCGTGCCCAGCAGCGAGTCGGACTGGCTGGCAATGGCGCTGAGCGCCTCGTCATGACGGCCCGCCTGCAGCAGGTGGTCCACTGCGGGGATCGGGTAGCCGTGCTCCAGGTACCAGTGCGCGGCGGCCAGGTGCAGCGGCGCGACCCGATCCGGCGCCTGCACGGCCAGCCGGTGCTGCAGGAAGCTGGCAAAGAGCCGATGGTAGCGGTACCACGTGCGTTCGGCATCGAGCGGGAACAGCAGCAGGTTGGCGCGTTCGAGGTGATCCAGCATCGCGCGCGCGTCGGCGCGGCCGGTGAGGGCGTCGCATAGCGGCGCGCTCAGCTGCCCCAGCACGCTGGTTTCCAGCAGGAAGGCGCGGCACGCGTCGGACTGCCGCGCCAGGATGTCCTCGGCGAGGAATTCGCCCAGCTCCAGGTGAGTGCCGGAAAACACCGCGACGAAGGCGGCGTGGTCGCTGCACTGTTGCAGCGACAGCGCGGCCAGGTATATCGCGGTGGCCCAGCCTTCGGTGCGGCGATGCAGCGTGGCGATGTCGCTGTCGCGCAGCGGCAGGCCGCAGCGGCTGCGCAGCAGCTGCGCGGCCTCGTCGACGGAAAAATGCAGGGCGGCGGGCGGGATCTCCAGCAACTGCCCGCGCGCGCGCAGCCGGCCCAGGCCGATTTCCGGCGCGGTGCGCGAGCCGATCACCAGTATGCCGCAGGGCGGCATCGCCTCGATCAGCTGCTGCACCAGGTCCAGCGCCGGCAGGCTCTGCAAGGTCTCGAAATCATCCAGCATGATCGCGAACGGCTGCGCCGTGGCGCCCACCAGCCCCAGGATGCGCTGCGCCAGGCGCGGTCCGCTGGCCGGCTCCGGCGCTGCCGCGCCGCGCCGCTTGCCGCCGCGCAGCGCGTCCAGGCCGGCGTCCAGGTGGACCAGCAGCCGTTGCAGGTCATTGTCGCCCGCATCCAGGCGCAGCCACACCGTGGCTTGCTGCTGCGCTGCGCAATGCTCCGCGTATTGCTGCATCAGCGTGGTCTTGCCAAAGCCGGCCGCGGCCCGCACCAGGATCACGCGCGCAGCGCGGTCCTGCGCCATGCGCGCGACCAGGTGCGGCCGGCCGATCGTGGCGGGGTGCGCCACGGGGGGCGCGAGCTTGGAGGCGAGCACCGTCGGCAGCGGGCCGCCGCTCACGGCGTGGTTGGCAAAGGGATGCAATGCACTCTCCTGGGGGCGATGCCCGTCACCGCCACCCTGGCCCGCCTGTGGCAGACAAGATCATAAGTGCTGTATCGGGAATATTTTGGCGGGAGGGCATCAGGTCCGGGCGATTGTTCCACGGCCCTGAGGGTTGCGTCCTAGTTCGTTTGGACGATTCTGCCGGCTTGCCGAATTTCCTCCCTTCGATGGACGACAGCGGTGCCCGAGCCTCCTACATTGACCCGCACGCGCTTCCGGCAGCAGCCCGCAGAGGCTGGCCGGGTATGACACGGCGGGATGCCGGCACGGCAAGAGGCCGGCTGCCGGAGACGAGACACAGGAGACAAGGTATGCAGCAAGGCAGGCGCAGGGTTCTGCAGCAAATGGGTCTGGGCGTCGCGGGTGCGGCGCTGGCAGGGGTTGGGCTGGGTGCGCGCGCGCAGGGTGGTGCGGGGGTGGATTTCCCGGCACGCACGGTGCGCGTCGTGATGCCATACGCCGCGGGCGGGACCGGCGACGTGGTCGCGCGCATGGTCGCGGACGGCCTGGCCAAGGCATGGGGCAAGGCCGTGGTGGTGGACAACCGGCCGGGTGCCGGCGGCATGATCGGCGCGGACATGGTGGCCAAGGCAGAGCCGGACGGCTATACGCTGTTGTTCGCGCTGACCGGCCTGGTCCAGGCGCCGCTGCTGTACAGCAAGGCAAACTACAACGCAGTGCGTGACTTCGCGCCGATCTCTGAGCTGGCGACCTCCAACCTGGCGCTGGTGGTGCAGCCCGACGTGCCGGCGGCCAACGTGAAGCAACTGATCGACTACATCCGCAAGCTGGGCAAGCCGCTGCCGTATGGCAGCTACGGGCTGGGTTCCAGCGGGCATCTGCAGATGGAGGTCTTCGGCCGCAACGCCAGGGTTGAACTGACCCACGTGCCCTACAAGGGCGAGGGCCCGCTGGTCAACGACCTGCTTGGCGGACAACTGCCCGCCGGCATCGTGGCCGCGGTCACCGCGCGCACGCATGCGCGCGCCGGCAAGCTCAAGGTGGTCGCCGTGGCCGGGCAGTCGCGCTCGCCGCTGCTGCCGGAGGTGCCGACCTTCCAGGAGGCGGGCGTGCCCGGGCTGGAGCGCCAGGGCTGGCTGGGCCTGTTCGCGCCGGCGGCGACGCCGCGCGCCGTGGTCGACAAGGTGTCCGCCGACGTCAACCGCGTGCTGGCCAACCCCGAGCTGCACACACGGCTGGTCGATCTCGGCATCATCGTCAAGGGAAGCTCGCCCGCGGCGTTTGCCGATGTCGTGAAGGTGGAGCAGACCTACTGGGCTGAAGCGATCCGGGCGTCCAATATCCGCCTGGACTGACGCGGCCCCGGCAGGGCATGGCGGCAGGCAGGGCCGGCTGGTGCGGGCGCCTGCCTGCCGCGCGTTTACTGGTAGGTCACTACCACCACGTACGTGTCCGGCGTGCCGCGTTGCCCGGCACGGGCGGGCTCGACGTCCAGCCTTGCCACGCCGATGCGGGCTTGCCCGGTCATCCGGGCAGGCGACAACGGCAACGGCGCCGAGACGATCTGCCCCGACGGCTGCTGGCAGCTCGCCTGCAACTGTCCGGCGGACGGACGGAAGCCGCAGGACGGGTACGAGATTCCCCCAAGGAACGTAATGGTGCCGGTATGCGCGGCAGCGGTGCCGATACCCGCGGCTGCCAGAACGCCCACTGCGACCAGCCGGCCGGCAACGCCGGCGGCCTTCCTGCTGAGTTCGACCGTTTTCATGACTACCCCTCTCTCTTATTGTTAGCGTGGCGCCGAGACAGGGCGCCTCTGAGAACCGGCACAGTGCAGGCCCACGGATCCGCGCGTGGGCCATATTCATCATAGCGACGGTTTCAGAACATTCTTAAGAGTTATGACACTTCTGCGACAATTGAGCCTGGGGACGGCCGCTGCCCTATCGCAGGATCAGCCGCGAGCGGGCAAAGCCTGCATGGGTGCGCAGCGCCTGCATCAGCTGGTCTGACGGCACGCGGTCGAGGTCGGTGACCACATAGCCGGTGTGGCCGCGCGTCTGCAGGTGCTGGCCGGTGATATTCACGCCTTCCTGCGCCAGCAGCGTGTTCAGTGCCGCCAGGGCGCCCGGCGCGTTGCCGTGCACATTGAGCAGCCGCGCCGGCGCGTGCAGCGGGCCGGGATCGACCTCGGGGAAGTTGACGGCGCCGATGGTGCCGCCGGTGGCCAGGAAGTGCGCCAGCTTGGCCGCCACTTCGGTGCCGATATTCTCCTGCGCCTCTTCGGTGCTGCCGCCCACGTGCGGGGTCAGCAGTACGTTGGGCATGTTCTGCAGTTCGCTGACGAAAGGATCGTTGTTGGTCTTCGGCTCCTCCGGGAACACGTCGATGGCGGCGCCGCCCAGGCGCTTCTCGCGCAGCGCCGCGGCCAGCGCGGCGATGTCCACCACGCTGCCGCGCGAGGCATTGATCAGGATCGCGCCCGGCTTGCAGGCGGCCAGGATGCGCGCATCGATCATATTGCGCGTGCGCGGCGTGGCTGGCACATGCAGGGTCACCACTTCGGCCTGCGACACCGCCTCTTCCAGCGATCCCGCGGCGCGCGCGGAACCGTGCGAGAGCCGCGCCAGCACGTCGTAGTAGACCACGCGCATGCCCATCGATTCGGCCAGCACGCCCACCTGCGAGCCGATATTGCCGTAGCCGACGATGGCGATGGTCTTGCCGCGCGCCTCGAACGCGCCGGCGGCGCCCTTGGCCCACTTGCCGGCGTGTGCCAGGGTGTTCTTCTCCGGAATCCGGCGCAGCAGCATCACCGCTTCCGACACCACCAGCTCGGCCACCGAGCGGGTGTTGGAGAAGGGCGCGTTGAACACCGGGATCCCGGCCGTGGTGGCGGCTTCCAGGTCCACCTGCGAGGTGCCGATGCAGAAGCAGCCAATCGAGAGCAGCTCGGGCGCGCTGCGGATGTCGTCGGCGCGCAGGTGGGTGGCAGAGCGGATGCCGACAACGTCGTGGCTGGCCAGCACCTGGCGCAGTTCGGCACCGGCCAGGGCGCCGGTGCGGCGCTCGACCTGCAGGCCGGCTTCAGCCAGCCGGGCATTGGCGCTCTGGTGGATGTTCTCGAGCAGGATCGCAGTGGTCACGTTTGTTTTCCGCATGGAGGGTTGGCGGCGCTTGCCGCATCGCCACCATTCTGCGCGCAAAAGAGCCCGTGGACCGGGGAGTCCCTGCTGCCGGCAATGGCACCGGCTGCCTCGCTGGCGTCGCTTCAGCGCGAGTGGCGCGCGTCGCCGCCGAGCGGGTCGACGATGATCATGGTCTGGCGCAGCACGCCGGCATCATCGAAGTAGCAGCTGAAATGCGCGGTCTGCAAGCCATCCTTGTACATGCGCCAGGACCAGGCTTCACGCTTCATCAGGGGGTAGTACTGGATGGGCTCGCGCGGCAGGCCAAAGTGCTCCTGCACGTCCTTCTTGGTCCAGGTCCCGACCTGGGCGCGGTAGATCTCCGTCTCGGTCAGCATCTGGCGATAGTTGGTGAGCTTGCCGCCGGCGTCGAAATCGGCGGCATAGACCTGATGGCCAAGGGGCTGGCGCGACCAGATCCAGCGGCTGGTGCCGTCGGCGAGGCGGTAGGTCTCGGTGGGGGATCCGAATGTACTGCGTACGGCACTTTCCGGGCTGCCGATCATTTGCTTGCCGGTCTGTTCCGGCTGCAAGGTCGCACAGGCTCCGAGCGAGCCGAGCACGACAGCGGCGACGCACAGTTCGCCGATACACCGGGATGGCGTGCGTGATTGCATGGCGCTCTCCTGCGGACGAGATGCCCGCATCCGGCCATTCTCCGTCCGCCAGGCCGGCCCGTGCAACACCGGCTGGTGCCGGGGGCAGGCGGGGCCGGCCGGTCAGTGCGGCGCCGGGCGCTGGCTCAGCAGCGGCCTTTCTTGGCTTGTCCCGGCGGGCAGAAGGACTCGTTGCCGTACGGGTCGACGCGGCAGTTGCCCTTCTTTGCCTGCCCCGGCGGGCAGCCTTGGGGGCCGCTGCCGTAGGTGTCATAAGGGGCTACCACGCAGCCACCCAGCAGTGCGCTGCAGGCGACCAGAAGGGCCAGAGCGGATTTCATCGCATTCTCCTTGTTGTGGGGGATTCCGTTTGCGACAGGAGAATAGATGGTGGCAGCGCCTTTGTCTGTAAGGAATAGTGAAAACGAGTCCGCTCAGGGTGAATGCCGGCTACTTGCCCGCGCCGCCGGCGGGGCGCTTCCCGGCTGGCCGGGGCCGGCGCACCGCACGGATTTTGCCGCTGTTGCCGCCGCCGCAGAAGAACTGGTCGCCGCCATCGGACTCCAGCCCCGACACGCTCGCGCCGGCCGGCATGGTGACCGATTCCAGCACCGCGCCCGATTGCGGGTCGATGTGCCGCAGCTCGCTCTGGTCACCTTCCCAGGTGCCGTGCCAGAGCTCGGCATCGACCCAGGTGACGCCGGTGACAAAGCGGTCGGACGTGATGGTGCGCAGGATCGCACCGGTCTGCGGATCGACCTGGTGGATCTTCCGCTCCCGGTACTGGCCCACCCACAACGTGCCTTCGGCCCAGGCAAGCCCCGAGTCGCCGCCGCCGCCCGGCGCGGGGATCGTCGCCAGCACGCGGCCGCTTTGCGGATCGATCTTCTGGATCCGGTCCTCGGCAATCTGGTACAGGTGCTGGCCGTCGAAAGCAGTACCGGCATGGGCGGCGACATCGAGCGAGCGCAGCGTCCTGCCGGTGACCGGGTCCAGGGCATTGAGCTTGTCTCCGCTGGCAAACCAGACCCGCTGGCCGTCATAGCTGACACCGTGGACGTTCTCGACGCCGGGGAAGGGACCATACTCGCGAAGCACTTCGGCTTGTGATCGTTTCATGCTGTCATCCTTTTGGTTTGGGGATGGCTACATGCTAGTCAACCGGCAGCGGCGAGGGGAGTAACAAGGTCGTCGTGAATCCCGGCACCGGCGGCGTCATCCAGCGGCGCGCACGCCCGTGGCCAAGGGACTGGATCTTGCCGGCTGCCGCCAGCGTTTCCAGTGCCCGCTGCACCGAGCGCTGGCTGGCACCCAGCGCCAGCGCGAGAGCGGAGCTGGACCATGACTCGCCATCGGCCAGCAAGGCGAGCACTGCCGCGTGCTTCTCTTCCACCGGCCGCGCCAGCACCACCACCTCGCGCGCGCGGTGCGGCACCAGCGCGAAGCCGCGCCCGCTTGCCGTGACGCCGGCAAATGCGCCAAGCACCGCGCGCAGCCGCCCGATCTCGACACGCAGCCGCGCGCGGTGCGATGCATCGGCGTGCCTGGTGCGGAAGGCGTGCGCGATCAGCGTGTCCCGGGGCACGTCGGCGGGCCAGGCCTCGGCCAGCGCGCGCGCCAGCGTGAACAACACCGGCCGCCTGGCGAGCGGGACCGTGGTGCCTGCGCAGCGCACGGCATAGCGGCACGCGTCCACGACCAGCGCTTTCGATGCCAGCAGCGCTTCGACTTCCTCAAGCAGCAGCGGCCGTTCCTCGCCGCGCGCGATGCGGCGTGCCGCGGGGCTGTGCAGCGCCTGGGCCGCGCTTTCGACCTCGGCGCGCAAGGATGGAATGCCGGCGCGCTGCGCCGCGTGCGCGGCCTGTGCCAGCGCGGTGCGCGCCGGCCGGGTCTGCACGCGCCGCATCGCGATGCCCGCCACGATCAGGGCATGGGTTGTGCGCAATGCGGGCGGGAAGGGAGTGGGGTCAAGCCCGGCAAGCGCCTGCTCGGCGTCGTCGATGCGGCCGATCAGCAGCAGCCGCCGGATCGCGAGATACCGCGCATGGGCGGCGTTGACCCAGTCGCCGTGCGCTTCAAGGGTGGCGCGCGCACGGTCCAGCGTCTTTGCCGGCCAGCCCAGGTCGCGCGAGGCAAAGGCGATTTCCGTTTCGGCCACCACGCACCTGGCGCGCGCTACGGCTTCGCGCGGACCGAAGGCGCGCGCCGCGCTGCGCAACAGTGCCCGGGCGCGGATAAAGTCGCCCAGTTGCGCCATGGCGATGCCGCGCAACGCCAGCGCCGGCGGATCGTCGCGCAGGGCAACCCGGTTCAGCGCGCCAAGCGGATCACCCGCGGCAAGCGCGAGCGCCGCGGCGGCAATGCGTGAGTCCATCCGAATCCCGCCAGAAATCCCGCCACACTTGTCACTCCCACCGTTGGAAGCCGGCGCCTAATCTAGCACACGAACACCAACCAACGGAGGGATGCACGATGACCACACACAGCACCGGAACCCGTGAAGCATGGCTGGCCGCGCGGCGTGAACTGCTCGAGGCCGAGAAGGATCTCACCCGACGCAGCGATGAACTGGCACGGCAGCGCCAGGCCTTGCCGTGGGTTCGAATCGACAAGCCCTACCGGTTCGAGACCGCGGCGGGCAGCGCCTCGCTGGCAGACTTGTTCCAGGGACGTTCGCAACTGCTGGTCTACCACTTCATGTTCGGCCCGGACTACCAGGCAGGGTGCCCGTCCTGCTCCGCGATTGCGGACGGGTTTGACGGCTTTGCCGTCCACCTGGCGCATCACGACGTCACGCTGGCCGCGGTGTCGCGGGCACCGTTGGCGAAATTGCAGGCGTACCAGCGGCGCATGGGCTGGACCTTCCCGTGGGCATCGTCGCAGGGCAGCGACTTCAACACGGACTTCAACGTCTGGTTCAGCGAAGCGCAACAACGCCAGGGCGATATCGACTACAACTACCGGCGCGAGGCGGCATTCGCCTGGCGACCTGAACTGGAGGCCGGCGGCGCAGCGGCCGAGGCCCAGTTTGCTGCCATGTGCGGCACCGATGCCGCAACGTACCAGCGCGACCGGCCGGGCATGAGCGCCTTCGCGCTGGAAGATGGCGTTGTGTACCACACCTATTCCACCTATGCGCGCGGGCTGGATGGCCTGTGGGGCATGTACCAGTGGCTGGATCGCGCACCGCGCGGACGCAACGAGGCCGGGGTCTGGTGGCGCCGGCACGATGAATACGAGCAGGGCTGAGGCATTCCATGTCCATCGTACTCACCACGCACAGGCTGGCGCGCTCACGCGGCGCCGGCCCGCGCCTTGCCTTCTTTGGCATCGTGGCCGTGCTATTCATCGCCGGCGGGGCGGCGACACTCGCCTGGCATGCATCCATGCCGGCGATGAGCGCGATGCCGATGCCCGGCGGCTGGACCATGTCGATGGCGTGGATGCGGATGTGCGGCCAGACCTGGGCCCGCACGGCAATGGCCTTCCTCGGCATGTGGATCGCCATGATGGTGCCGATGATGCTGCCCTCACTGGCACCGATGCTGTGGCGCTACCGCCAGGCCCTGGCGACGGCAGGGCAGGTGCGCCCGGGCATGTCGACAGTATTGGCGGGCGCCGGCTACTTCTTCGTGTGGGGCATGGTGGGCCTCGCCGTTTTCCCGGTTGGCGCTGCGCTGGCGGCGATAGCCGTGCAGGCGCAGGGCCTGGCGCGCGCGGTTCCGCTCGCCACGGCGGTGGTCTTGGTGATGGCAGGCGTGCTGCAGTTCACCCCGTGGAAAGCACGGCAGCTTGCCTGCTGCACCAACGCAGCGGGCCGCACGCGCGCACTGCCGGCGGATGCCGGCTTGGCGTGGCGCCATGGCCTGCGGCTGGGCCTGCACTGCACCCGGTGCTGTGCGGGCCTGACCGCGGCATTGCTCGTCATGGGCGTGATGGACCTGCGCGTGATGGCAGCGGTGATGTTGGCGATGACGCTCGAACGATGGATGCCGGCAGGTGCGCGCGTGGCCAGGCTTGCGGTACGGCTTACCGGGGCCGTCCTGGTCGGCGTGGGCGTGGCTACGCTTGTGCAGGCAGGTTGGGGCGGATGACGGCGGGGTACTAGTGTCCTGTTCCGCAGATACCTTGCCATGAAATCGCCCAGTTGGCCGCCATGCGTCGCTGCTCGTCGTTGCCATAGCTACGGCTATGGCGCCTCCTCGCGCCTAGCCTGACGACCAACTGGACGATTTCACGTTGGCAAGCTATCCGCGGAACAGGACACTAGCCCAGCGCGACCGCGAACAGCGCCGCAATCAGCGGCCGCTCCTTGCGCACCTCCAGGCAGCACAGCGAGTAATCGATCGACAGCAGCGGCTCGTCGACCGGCACCACCTGCAGGCCCGGCAGCGGGATGCATTCGATCTGCGTGACGAAGCTGATGCCCATGCCATTGGCCACTGCATGCAGGATGGCCTCGCGGCTGTTGATCTCCATCACGCAGTTCAGCGCCACGCCATGCTGTGCGCACGCGCGTTCAACCCGGAGCCGGGTCTTCGAGCCCGGCTCGCGCAGGATCACGGCTTCGCCGGCGACCTCCTGCACCGTGATCGAAGCGCGCGCGGCCAGCGGATGGCCGGCCGGCATCACGGCAACGATGCGCTCTCTCCGATACGGCGCGATATGCAGGCCATCGACCGGATCGGGCTCGGCCAGGATGCCGACGTCGATATCGAAATCCTGCAGGCCGCGCAGCACCGAGGCTTCCGAGCCGATGGTGACCGTCAGTTCCAGCGAAGCATGGGTGGAACGGAAACTACGCGCCAGCCCCAGCGCGATCGGCGGCGACACCGCGCCCACGCGCACCAGCCCGGTCTTGAGCTTGTGCGCGCTCTGCAGGAACTGCATGGCCTCTGCTTCCTGCCCGAACAAGCCCTGGGTGATGGCGTAGAGCCGCTCGCCGGTGTCGGTCAGGCGCACGGTGCGGCCTGCGCGCAGGAACAGCTCCACGCCGAAGCGCGTCTCCAGCGCCTTGACCTGGTCGGTCACGGTCGGCTGCCCGATATGCAGGTATTGCGCCGCGGCAGTGAAGCCGCCCGTCCGGGCGACCGCATGGAAGCAGCGGATCGACTTGTAGTACTGGTGGAACATGGGGTCTCGATGGGAGCTGGCCGCCGTTCTGCGCGGCGTGTGCGGCGAGTCTCCCACAGACGCGTGCCGTTGCGTACAGGGTTTCCCCGAGGCCGGCAGCGTGCCGGCGATCCATCGGTTTTGGCGCACCTCGCCGTCAAAGATGCGATTGGACCGGGGGTTTGGCGTCTCCCAAACTTCAGCCACCAGGAAACGCGGCTCAAGCCGCCGCCCAGGCTACCCAGAAAAGAAGTGAGGAGACCCCATGAACCATGCCTACCACAACCCCGTGTCGATCCATTGCGGGGCTGGCAGCCTTGACCGGCTCCCGGCCCTGCTGCACGGCCGGCGCGTCGTCGTCGTGACCTTTCCCGAAGCGCGTGCGCTGGGACTGGTGGCGCGGCTTGAAGCCCTGCTGGGCGCAGACCTTGCCGGGCTGATCGAAGACGTGCAGCCGAACCCGGATGTCGCCCAGTTGTCCGGCCTGTACAACCGCTTCTGGGAAGACGCCGACGCCTGCGACGCCATCGTTGCGGTCGGTGGCGGCAGCGCGATCGATACCGCCAAGGCGTTGATGGTAGGGACCAGGTCGGGCCGGTTCGATTCGCTGATCAGCCTGCTGGCGACCGGCAAGGCGTTCACGCCGGCGCAGGTCAAGCCGCTGATCGCGGTGCCGACGACTGCCGGCACCGGCAGCGAAGTGACGCCCTGGGCCACCATCTGGGACGCCGCGAACCAGAAGAAGTACTCGCTTCACCTGCAGGCAACCTGGCCCGAAGCGGCCATCGTGGATGCGGAGCTGATGATGTCGGTGCCGCGGGGCACCACGATCTCCACCGGGCTCGATGCCCTGTCCCATGCGCTGGAATCGATCTGGAACGTCAACGCCAACCCGGTTTCCGACACCTTCGCGATTTCGGCGGTGGAGGACATCTTCGACACCTTGCCGGATCTGGTGCGCAACCTGGACGACATTGGCCTGCGTGAGCGCATGGCGCTGGCCGCCCTCAAGGCCGGACTGGCGTTCTCCAATACCAAGACGGCACTTGCGCACTCCATCTCCTACGAAATGACGCTGCGCCATGGCCTTCCGCACGGCATCGCGTGCTCGTTCACGCTGCCGATGGTGCTTGAAAAGGCGTGGGCACGCCGGCCCGACCGCGACCGCACGCTGCAGCGGCTGTTCGGGCCGGTGCTGGGCGACGGGCAGCAGCGGCTGCGCGCCTTCCTGCAGGACCTGGGCGTGAAGACCGAGTTTGCCGACTACGGCGTCTCCGACGACGAGGCCGGCGCCATGATCGCGCGTGCGCTGGACGGCGCCCGGGGCAAGAACTTCATCGGCGCTGTGCCGGCCTAGTAGCACGACCCCCGGCCGACGGGTGCAGCCGGCCAACACGAGCCCGCAATACGGGCCGACAATACAAGAGGAGACAAAAATGGAAACTGCCGATCGCATCCAGGCAGGGGCGTTCGTCGCTCCGGCCGAGCATTCGTTCCGGCGCGCCCAGTGGCGCATGCTGCTGGCCGCGATGTTCTGCTACTTCTTCTTCTACACGGGGCGGCAGACCTTTGGCTTCGCCATTCCCGGCATCCAGCAGGAATTCGGGTTTTCCAAGGAAGCGCTGGGCTGGGCCTCCACCTGCCTGCTGTGGTGCTACGCCATCGGGCAGGCCATCAACGGCAACCTGGGTGACAAGTTCGGCGGCCGCCGCGTGATGACCGCCGGCGCGATCCTGTCGTGCGCGGCCAACTGGGTGGTCAGCTTCGCCGTCGGCTTCAAGAGCCTGGCGATTCCCTGGGGCATCAACGGCTACTTCCAGGCCCTTGGCTGGGCGCCCGGCAGCCGGCTGCTGTCGAACTGGTGGGGCGCCGAAGAGCGCGGCAAAGTCTACGGCTTCTACGTGTTCGCGGCCGGCTGCGCCTCGGTGCTGTCGTTCGTCACCTCGATCGTGGTCGTGAATATCCTGCACCTGGACTGGCGCTGGATCTTCCGCCTGCCGGTGCTGCTGATGCTGGTGGGCGGCATCACCTTCTTCCTGATCGTGCGCGAGCGGCCGGAAGACCTTGGCTTCAAGTCGCCCGATACCGGCGTTGCCAAGGCCGAGGGTGCGGAGAAGGCCACCGCAGTCGAGACCGATGCCGGCGAAAGCTCCTGGTCGCGCTACAAGGCCGTGCTGCGCAACCCGCGGCTTCTGATCGCGGGCCTGTCGATCGGTTTCCAGAATGCCGCGCGCTATGGCCTGATCGTCTGGGTGCCGGTCCACTTCCTGGGCAAGAACTGGAAGAGCGCCGAGACCCTGATCGACCCGGCCTGGATCTCGGTGGCGCTGCCGGTGGGCATGGCCTTCGGCGCGCTGTCCAACGGCTGGATTTCCGACCGCCTGTTCGGCTCCAGCCGCAGCAAGGCCATCATGCTCTACATGGTGCTGGGTGCGATTGCCTCGATGATCATGTACCAGCTGCCCACGGGCATGGGCGCGATCGTCGCGCTGTTCCTTGCCGGCTTCTTCGTGTACGGCCCCGCCTCGTCCTTCTGGGCGCTGTGCCCGGACCTGGTCGGCGCCAAGCGGGCCGGCACCGCCACCGGTATCCTGAACTTCTTCTCGTACCTGCTCGCAGGCCTGGGCGAACCCCTGATCGGCCGCATCCTGGACCAGTCCGGCAATACCTCGCTGGTGTTCCCGATCGTGGCAACCAGCTGCATCATCAGCGCCGTGATCGCGGCCTTCATCCGCCGCTGAGCGCGCCGGGCCGGCGCCTTGCCGGCCCGCCCGCGACGGCTGCATCTCCTTCCACACACTGCTCAAGACCCGAGAGGGCAAGCTCATGACCGCATTGCAAGCCATTGCCGAAATCCGCCACGAAGCGCTGCGCATCGCCGGCGAGAAGATCTACCGCGAAGACGTGATCGAGGTGACCTATCCGTACACCGGCGAAGTCATCGCCACCGTGCCGAAGGCCACGCTCGACGAAGTGCGCCGCGCCTACCGCATCGCGCGCGACTACCAGCCCACGCTGACGCGCTATGAACGCTACAAGATCCTGATGCGCGCCGGCGAGATCATCGCCTCGCGCCTGGACGAGATCTCGCGCACCATCACGCTGGAATCCGGCCTGTGCCGCAAGGATTCGCTGTACGAGGTGGGCCGCGCCTCCGACGTGCTGCTGTTTGCCGCCAACCAGGCGCTGGTCGACGACGGCCAGGTGTTCTCGTGCGACCTGACCCACCACGGCAAGAGCCGCAAGGTCTATACGCTGCGCGAGCCGCTGCTGGGCGTGATCACCGCGATCACGCCGTTCAACCACCCGTTGAACCAGGTGATCCACAAGGTGGCGCCGGCGGTGGCCACCAACAATCGCATGGTGCTCAAGCCCAGCGAGAAGACGCCGCTGGCGGCCTACCTGCTGGCCGATATCCTGTATGAGGCCGGGCTGCCGCCGCAGATGCTGTCGGTCATCACCGGCGACCCGCGCGAGATCGCCGACGAGATGCTGACGCACCCGGACGTGGACCTGGTGACCTTCACCGGCGGCGTGCCGATCGGCAAGTACATCGCCGCCACGGCCACCTACAAGCGCCAGGTGCTGGAGCTGGGCGGCAATGACCCGATCATCGTGATGGAAGACGCCGACCTGGAAGAGGCCGCCACGCTGGCCGCCAGCGGCTCGTACAAGAACTCCGGGCAGCGTTGCACGGCGATCAAGCGCATGCTGGTGCATGAGTCGGTGGCGGACCGCTTTGTCGACCTGCTGGTGGCGAAGACCGAAGCGCTCAACTATGGCGACCCCATGGACCCGAAGGTGGACATGGGCACGGTCATCGACGAAGCCGCGGCGATCCAGTTCGAGGCGGTGGTCAATGAAGCGATTGCCGCCGGGGCCACGCTGCGCTACGGCAATATCCGCCGCGGTGCGCTGTACTCGCCGACGGTGCTCGATCATGTCGATCCCGAAATGACCGTGGCCAGGCATGAGACCTTCGGGCCGGTGTCGCCGGTGATCCGCTTCAGGGACATTGAAGATGCGATCCGCATCTCGAATGGCACTGCGTACGGGCTGTCGTCGTCGGTCTGCACCAACCGGCTCGACTACATCACGCGCTTCGTGCGGGAGCTGAAGGTCGGCAGCGTCAATGTGCGCGAGGTGCCGGGCTATCGCCTGGAGCTGACGCCGTTCGGCGGCATCAAGGATTCCGGACTGGGCTACAAGGAAGGCGTGCTGGAGGCGATGAAGAGCTTTACCAATACCAAGACGTATTCGCTGCCGTGGTAAGCGGCGGTGGCCCGTGCGCCGGGGGCGGCAGCGCAGTTCGTCCCTGCGCTGCCTGCCCCGGCGCGTAGTTTCTGCTGGTGTCTCCGGTAGCCGGGGCCAGGTGGGGTCTCCGGCACCGCCACCCCGGATTTGGCCGCCTGAGCAGGCGGCTGCTTTGTTTTCAGGCGGCGCTGTCCTGCGCCGCATCCCTGTTTCCGAGCTTTCATGACAAGCATTCAATCCGTTGTGCACGAAGGGCGGATGTTCCCGCCATCCCGCCACGCCAGCGCCAAGGCCGCGATCCCCGGCATGGACGTCTACCAGGCGCTGTGCGACGAAGCCGAGCGTGACTATGAAGGTTTCTGGGCGCGCCACGCGCGCGAGCTGCTGCACTGGACCAAGCCCTTCACCAAGGTGCTGGACCAAAGCAACGCACCGTTCTACAAGTGGTTCGAAGACGGCGAGCTCAACGCCTCTTACAACTGCCTGGACCGCAATCTGCAGAACGGCAATGCGGACAAGGTCGCGATCGTGTTCGAGGCCGACGACGGCAGCGTGACGCGCGTCACCTACCGCGAGCTGCATGGCAAGGTGTGCCGCTTTGCCAACGGCCTGAAGGCGCTCGGCATCAGGAAGGGCGACCGCGTGGTGATCTACATGCCGATGTCGGTCGAAGGCGTGGTCGCGATGCAGGCCTGCGCACGCCTGGGCGCCACGCACTCGGTGGTGTTCGGCGGCTTCTCGGCCAAGTCGCTGCAGGAGCGGCTGGTGGACGTGGGCGCGGTGGCGCTGATCACCGCCGACGAGCAGATGCGCGGCGGCAAGGCGCTGCCGCTCAAGGCCATCGCCGATGACGCGCTGGCGCTGGGCGGCTGCGAGGCCGTCAGGAACGTGATCGTCTACCGCCGCACCGGCGGCAAGGTTGCCTGGACCGAAGGCCGCGACCGCTGGATGGAAGATGTCAGCGCCGGCCAGCCGGATACCTGCGAAGCCGAGCCGGTGAGCGCCGAGCACCCGCTGTTCGTGCTCTACACCTCCGGCTCCACCGGCAAGCCCAAGGGCGTGCAGCACAGCACCGGCGGCTACCTGCTGTGGGCGCTGATGACAATGAAGTGGACCTTCGACATCAAGCCCGACGACCTGTTCTGGTGTACCGCGGACATCGGCTGGGTCACCGGCCACACCTATATTGCCTACGGCCCGCTGGCCGCGGGCGCCACCCAGGTGGTGTTCGAAGGCGTGCCGACCTACCCCAACGCCGGCCGCTTCTGGGACATGATCGCGCGCCACAAGGTCAGCATCTTCTACACCGCGCCGACCGCGATCCGCTCGCTGATCAAGGCCGCCGAGGCCGACGAGAAGATCCACCCGAAACAGTACGACCTGTCCAGCCTGCGCCTGCTCGGCACCGTGGGCGAGCCGATCAACCCCGAAGCCTGGATGTGGTACTACAAGAACATCGGCAACGAGCGCTGCCCGATCGTCGACACCTTCTGGCAGACCGAGACCGGCGGCCACATGATCACGCCGCTGCCGGGCGCGACGCCGCTGGTGCCGGGTTCGTGCACGCTGCCGCTGCCGGGCATCATGGCCGCCATCGTCGACGAGACCGGCCATGACGTGCCCAACGGCAACGGCGGCATCCTGGTGGTCAAGCGTCCGTGGCCGGCCATGATCCGCACCATCTGGGGCGATCCGGAGCGCTTCAGGAAGAGCTACTTCCCCGAAGAGCTCGGCGGCAAGCTCTACCTGGCCGGCGACGGCTCGATCCGCGACAAGGACACCGGCTACTTCACCATCATGGGCCGCATCGACGACGTGCTGAACGTGTCGGGCCACCGCATGGGGACGATGGAGATCGAGTCCGCGCTGG